>JALTUD010000001.1 GCA_027047735.1 Flavobacteriales bacterium
GGCTCGTGTAAAACAAATAAAAGCTCAAATTGAATCTACGACTTCTGACTACGACAGAGAAAAACTACAAGAGCGTTTGGCTAAATTAGCCGGCGGTGTTGCGGTATTGTACGTCGGAGCAGCTTCAGAAGTGGAAATGAAAGAGAAAAAAGATAGAGTGGATGATGCTTTAGCTGCTACGAGAGCTGCAGTAGAAGAAGGAATTATTCCGGGTGGTGGTGTTGCTTATATCCGTTCTTCTTCTGTTTTAGAAGATTTAAAAGGAGCGAACGAAGACGAAACTACGGGGATTGCTATCATCAAAAGAGCTATTGAAGAACCTCTTCGTCAAATTGTAGCAAATGCAGGTAGCGAAGGTGCGGTTATCGTTCAAAAAGTAAGAGAAGGAAAAGATGATTTCGGATACAACGCAAGAGCTGAAAAATTTGAAAACTTATTGGATGCCGGAGTTATTGACCCGACTAAAGTTTCGAGAATTGCTCTTGAAAATGCCGCTTCGGTTGCTTCAATGCTATTAACTACCGAATGTATCATTGCTGACGAAGAAGAAGATATGCCTGCTATGCCTCCGATGGGTGGCGGTATGCCGGGTATGATGTAAATCGTATCAATTTTCAACAAACTAAACGGTAACCTGAACAGGTTGCCGTTTTTTTCTCGTTTTGTTTTTCCTGTTTTTACAGATAGAACGAAACGTCTATATATACGAAAAGCAAGTCAAATGACTTGCTTTTCTGATTTAATACCATTTTAATTTTGAAACGAGCCGAAAGAAAGAGAGTTTTATTTTCTTAACACCAACGACTCAAAAGATAAAGGCAATAAATCTTTAATGGAATTAAAGATTAAAACTTCTTGTTCGCCTTTCAGTATGATTTCTATCGGACTTCCTTGGTTTCTTTCGTATTCGCTAATGACTTGCCTGCATGAACCACAAGGTGTTACTACTTCGTGGTAGGCTTCTTTAATTGATTTTGCTGTAATGGCTATTTTTCTGATTTTAGAATCAGGATAATTTGCTTTACAATAAAAAATGGCCACCCTTTCGGCACACAACGACGAAGGAAAAGCAATGTTTTCTTGATTGTTGCCCATTATGATTTCTCCATTGTCCAACAATAGCGATGCTCCTACATAAAAATCTGAATATACAGCATAGGCTTTATCTCTGATTTCTTCCGCCTTGTGAATAAGGAGTTTGTCTTCTTCAGAAACCTCACTCAAATCCAGCGACTTATATTGTATTGTTATCGTATTTTTTTTCATAATTCTTGTGCTAAATTAAAAGTTATTCGTTAATAACCTATTCTTTTATTTAATTTTGTTCTAATAAATTGTAGTACCTTTCAGAAAATTAACTGTAAAATGACACTTTTGGTATTCTTAAACGATTTTTTAGGTATAGAATGGTACGACAATGACTTTGAAAAATTGATTTTTAAATTTTTCATCACTTTTCTGTTTATCTTCATTACCGTACGGGGGCTTTATTATCCCAATGCAAGAAAGAAAGAATATGCTTTTTCTTTTTTTATGTTGGGTATTGTTATCTTTTTTATCAGTTTTACCCTAAAAAAGTTTGAACTGGGAACAGGAATGGCTTTGGGACTTTTTGCTATTTTCGGTATTATTCGCTACCGTACCGAAACAATGCCCGTAAAGGAAATGACCTATCTTTTTATCGTTATCGGTATTTCCGTTATCAATGCCCTTACCAACAAAAAAGTCAGTTATGCAGAGTTGCTGTTTACCAACCTTACCATTATAGGTGTTACTCTTTTTATGGAGAAATTCTGGTTTAATTCAATTGTTGAAAAAAACGAAAAAAAAGAGCTAAAACAATCGCTGGTGTACAACAATTTAGAGCTGATTAAACCCGAAAACTACGAACAACTGCTACGGGACTTAACTCAAAAAACAGGACAAGAAATTACCCGTATCAAAATAGAACAAATTGATTTTGGTGAAAACAAAGCTCATATTAATGTTTACTTTCCGAAGAAGGAAACAGAAACCAACAAAGAATTATAATGCCATTTAAACATCCTGAAAATTAAAAGAAAATCTCCCCTACTCCTTCTCTTATCACTTCGATATCTCCACCGGTACAATCAACCACGGTAGAAGGGACATTCTTTCCGTATCCTGCATCTACCACCAAAGCAACATCATTTCCCAATTGTTCTTCAATAGCTTTCGGGTCAGTGGTATAATCTATTATTTCATCCACATCATGCACCGAAGTTACCGCCAAGGGATTACCTAATGTTTCTACTATTTTCCTTGTAATATTGTTATCCGGAATACGAATACCAACATCTTTTTTGTTATTCCCAAACAATTTCGGAACAAGATTACTAGCGTCTAAAATAAACGTATAAGGTCCCGGCAAAGCTTTGTTCATAATCTTATACACTCGTCTGTCCAAGGGCTTCGTATAATCCGAAAGACTACTCAAATCATGACAAATCAACGAAAAATGAGCTTTATTTAGCTTTAATCCTTTAAGCCTAGCCATCTTCTCCAGGGCTTTTTTATTATTCAAATCACAAGCAAAACTATATACTGTATCCGTCGGCACAACCACAACTTCACCTTTTTTTAACACTTTTACTACCTCATCAATCTTTCTTTGATCGACATTATCTTCCGAAAAAAACTCTATTAGCATAACTTGATTTTAAAACTATTTACTCAATGATTCCAAAAGTACAACATTAACAGCATATAAACTTCGTAAAATTACTCTTTTTTAGGCACTAATTTCCCGCTTTACACTCCAATTTTGCAGAGAAATAAATAAAAAAACTAAACCACTCCGACAAGGAGCTTCTCGCGTCGCTCTTGCCGGAGTGAGTTTTTTTAAATTTATTTCTCTACAAAGATTTCCGTTACAATCGGGAGTGCGATTCCTACACATCACAACTTTTCTACTTGTACGGTTTGTTGCGTGATAGAATAAGTAAATTTTAAGTTCTAACTTTATTTAAAGAACTTAACTTTTGGATTAGCAATTAACTATACAAAATATTGTATGCCATTTATGCTAATTCTACTTTTTCATTGTTAAATTCCACATTAAAATTAATTTTTACATTTAATGCTCTAAAAAC
>JALTUD010000002.1 GCA_027047735.1 Flavobacteriales bacterium
TTCGGGCTACTTCACTCCCTAGCGTTGCCTCCATCGGTCTTTCCCAAAGTTTTCCTTTTGCAATTTTTCCGTTGTACAAGTCAACATAATCGTGTGTGGTTGCTAAAATTCTATACGTTTTGTAATTGTCCCCTATGGAAAGAGGAATTGCTTTTTTTACCATGGGGTGCATACGAACAAAACCTGTTCGTGCGTAATTAATATTCCCCGTAGGTTTATCTATTTGGTATAAATTGCATAATACGGACTGCAATCTGCTTCCTTCGGCTGCTATAATAAGGTCAACACCTCCGATATTGTTTTTAAATTTATCCTCAATCTGATGTAATGTTAACAGCGTAATCAAAATAATAGAAATACCTGAAACCAAAAGCAACACCGACAAACCACTTGAAAGCGGTCGATACAAGATATTTTTCCAACTAATCTTTAAGAGGTTCATAGTCTTATTTTTGTTTCAAATAAATCCGACAAACGATTGTCATGCGTAACGATGAGTAACGTAGCATTTTGTTTTTCTGCTTGTGATTTTAGCAACTCTACCACAGCAGTACAATTGTCATCGTCCAAAGCAGAAGTTGGTTCATCAGCTAAGATTAATTGA
This sequence comes from Flavobacteriales bacterium, assembly GCA_027047735.1. Taxonomy (GTDB): domain Bacteria; phylum Bacteroidota; class Bacteroidia; order Flavobacteriales_D; family Parvicellaceae; genus S010-51. Next base: position 605 of record JALTUD010000002.1, read on the forward strand.
GGTGAATTTATCAACGCTCTTGCTATGGACACTCTTTGCTTTTGCCCTTGACTTAAATTTTTGGGTAAACTATTTATTTTATCTGACAAATCTAGCTCTTCCAGCATCTCTTTTACCCTGCTTTCATCCTTTTTATTTCCTGCCAAAGTCTGAGCTAAGAATAAATTCTCTTTAATACTAAGAGCATTGAGAAAATGAGGGGTTTGAAAAACAATACCTATTTCATTTCCTCTAAAAACATCACGTTCACCCTCCCTTAGTTTGTATAAGGATTGGTTATTAATCAGTACTTCACCTTGTGTAGGTTTTAGTAATCCCGCCAATATATGAAGCAGAGTAGTTTTTCCGCAACCGCTTTTTCCCAAAATAAGTGCGTGAGCTCCCTGTTCAAACGACAAGTCGGGAAACGATAAGTGATTTTGAGAATTATAGCTAAAGGCTATTTGTTTGGCTGTTAGCATCTACCGGTTGCTTTTTATTAGATTTTGAATGCAAAAAATCATTGATTACTTTTCCTATCTCCTCATATCTGTTCATTACCATGGGATGTCCTCCGCCCTTGATTACATAAGCGTTACCTATATATTTAATTGGGAATACGATGTCCTTATCCCCGTGAATATGTAATAAATTTTGATGTTGATAATCGCTGTCCCAATCGTTTATTTGTTGCATAATCCATTTATCAAAAGCTCCTTCGCTTTTGGCTACCATGGCTTTGGTTTCCGGATTATAAATATCTCTATAAGACTTTTTTATTAGGCTTGAAATATGAAACCCTTTGTTTACCATTTGTTTGAGCACTCCGTTAGGAATTAATGATAAAAAGAATTTACCTCCTTTTAGTCGCATGATAGGGCTTAGTTCTTCTCTGTTTTTTGCCGATGAAATAATGACAATTTTTTCGGGGTGTTTAATCTTTGCAATTTCCATTGCTAAAATTCCTCCAAAAGATGTTCCGATGAGTGCAAAAGGTTCTGAATCATCTATTTCTTGGCTCATCTTTTCTGCATATTCGTGTAGAGAATCGTTTTCGTCCAACGGCTTAAACTCGATAACTTCACTGGGAATATCGAGTATGCTTTGTAAATTTTTATAAACTGTTTTATCTGTTGCCAGACCGGGGATTAAGTATATTTTTTTTATACCTTCCATAAGTTTGTTTATTCGTGTGAACGGACAAAGTTACGAAAAATAACGGATTAAGTCAATTTGCGATTTTTAAGGTGTTTTTGTGTTCGTTATTTACTTCTTTATAATTTTTCCATAGCTGTGGGGCTAATGCAAAGAAAATATTCATCGTCTGAGAACTACAAACTCCACTTTCTTACACTTATTTCATTCCGCGTTAGGGATAGAAGCGGCATCCTTTTGGTTTGTTTGCTTTATGCAAACCAAAAGATATAGCGGATAGCCCGACCTTTACAGCGTTAAAAAGTAGTGTAGTGGGGGGAGTAGTGCGAACGAAACTACTTTTTTATGCTGTAAAGGGAACGCCCAAATCATTCAACTATTTTCTATTCAAAGGGTTTTTCTTTGAAGGGATGGCTATGAAATCTTTTAGGTAAAACGGTTCAAAGTAAGCTATATCCTCTGTTTTTTGTTCAAGGAATTGACGATAGGTTAACGCATCCATCGCAGAAGAACTCGTGCGAATATTTTGTATAATATTTACCTGTGTATTATTTACAAAAAGGTCTTGAAATTTGTCTGCTCCGTCCCCAAAAAGATATACAGGTTGATGTTCATTATCAAAAAAATGTTCATCGACAATAACGGCCTTTATTTCTTCTTGTTCTTGTGGGAAGTTAGTAATTCTTTTGGTGAAAACTTCCATTCTTCGAGCATCAATCATCGGATACAATACGGAAGATGCTTCCACTTCATACTCTTTGACAAATAAATTTGCCAACACTTCCAAAGAATCAACACTTAAAAGAGGAATCTTGAGAGCGTAACACAGTCCTTTTGCCGCGGAAACTCCAATTCTCAACCCTGTATAAGAACCGGGACCTTTGGAAACAGCAATTGCCGACAAGTCTTGCATTTTGTATTCGGTAGTCTTAAACAACTGCTCTATGAATAACGTCAACTTCTCTGAATGTATGTATTGTTGCCCTTCTTCCTCGATGGTTTTAATCGTTTTGCCGTTTAACGCCAAAGAAACCGAACAGACCTTGGTGGATGTTTCTATGTTTAATATCAACGCCATTAATCCTTAAATACTTTTTTCTTTAGCTCAAAGTTCTGTCCCAAATAGACTTTCTTTACTTGTTCATCCACCGACAAATCTTCGGCGGTTCCGGATTTTAATATTGCTCCTTCAAACATCAAATATGCTCTATCTACAATAGATAGTGTTTCTTGCACGTTGTGGTCGGTAATCAGTATTCCTATATTCTTTTTCCGTAGTTTTAAAACGATGCTTTGAATATCTTCTACGGCAATAGGGTCAACTCCCGCAAAGGGTTCATCTAACAAAACAAACTTTGGGTTGACAGCTAAGGCA
>JALTUD010000003.1:0-6289 GCA_027047735.1 Flavobacteriales bacterium
ACAATTCAATTTCTACAGATAGTATCTTTGGTGTTGCTCCGGAGGATGTTGATTATTCTTGGGTAGGGGATTACGGTACTGTTACGTGGGACTTTGGAGATAATAATTCAAGTACGGATTCATCTCTAACTCATACTTATAATCTGCGTGGAGATTATTGGGCGATGATTACTTTGGTTGATTCTTCGGGATGTATAGCTTACGATTCTGTTTATGTTTTGATAGACGGTAGAGAAATTGTTTTTCCTAATATTTTTACTCCGAATGGTGATGGAGAAAACGACATCTTTACCTTTAGAGCTGAACGAATAAAAGAATTTGAATGTTCTATTTATAACCGATGGGGACAAAAAGTATTTAGTTGGGATGCTCCTGTCGGTGGTTGGGACGGAAGAACGTATGCAGGTAAAGAATCTCCTAGTGGGGAATATCTTTACATTCTACACGCTGTTGATAGAAACGGTAAATTGATTGAGAAGAAAGGTTTTGTTATGTTGATGAGGTAATTTTGTTATTATTCATCGTCTAAGAAAACTAAATTCCATTTTCTTTGCACTTACCTGACCCGCGTTAGGGATCGTATCCCTAACACGAGCAAAATAGACGGTATAAAGCGTTTTTTGATTTCTTATCCTTCTTCATAAAAATTTTCCATAGCGGGTGCTATGCAAAATTTTTATTCATCGTCTAAGAAACCGAAAATTCACTTTCTTTCCGCCAATTTTACTCGCGTTAGGGATAGGAACGGCATCCTTTTGGTTTGTTTGCTTTATGCAAACCAAAAGATATAGTGGATAGCCCGACCCTCCTTCACAAAACAAACATACCGCTGCAAGCGGTATGTTTGTTTTGTGAAGGAGGGGAACGTCCAAATATTGATAATCTTAGACAAAGTCGGTTTTAGAAGCTAACTTATTTTTTACTTTATTGACTTGTTTTTTGGATTCTTCTTCGTCCCATTCTAAAAAACTTTGGGCAAGAGGTAGAACCAAATTTATTTCTGATAATACGTTTTGTGAATCAAAATTCAGCTTTCCTGTTCTTCTGCTGAAAAAATCTTCTAAAGTACATACTGATTCAAAATTTAAACAAAACCACATCTCTGACTCCACAATGTTTTTTCTCTTTTTTGAAGTGTAATCATCCAGAATGGTATCGGTTTGTTTTCCGTAATTACGGACGAGATACTCGGCTTTGTTTTGGTCAATTTTTAATGTTCTTAATTTGGTTTTTACCGTATTGATGTATTGACCTACTTGGTTTGGATAGCGAAACTCTCCACCGTTGATTGTTATGTCTTCGGTTTTGCAGCGGTTTATCAGGTTTAGTTCTTTGCTTACTAAATCTACTATTTTTTTCGCCATCAATCGATAACCGGTCAACTTTCCTCCCGTTATGGTAATCAGTCCTGTGTCGGAGATAAAGACTTCATCCTTTCTTGACAGTTCTGACGGGTCTTTTCCTTCTTCGTGAATGAGTGGACGCAATCCTGACCATGAGGATTCTATATCATTGACGGTTAATTCTAATGAAGGGAACATATTGTTGATTCCTTTTAGCAAGTAATCGACATCTTCCATGGTAACATTAGGATTTTCTAAATTGTCGTTATAATTGGTGTCGGTTGTACCTACATAAGCACTGTTTAAACGAGGTATGGCAAAAAGCATTCTTCCGTCCGGTACATCGAAATACACGCTTTGTTGAAGCGGAAATCTGTTTTTTGAAAATACTAAATGAACTCCTTTTGTCAGGTGCAATTTTTTGCCTTTTAATGAATTGTCTTTTTTTCGAATAATATCACACCATGGACCTGCTGCGTTGACTACTTTTTTTGCTTGTATTTCAAAATTTTCATTGCTCAATATGTCTGTGCAATAAACTCCTGAAGCTTTATTTTTTTCATTGTATTTTATTTCGGATACTTCGCAGTAGTTTAAGGATAAGGCGCCATATTGATAGGCTGTTTTTAAGACTTCGAGTGTAAGACGAGCATCGTCGGTTCTGTATTCTGCGTAGTATCCGCCGCCGACCAAAATATCGTTTCGTAATAGGGGCTCTTTTTCAAGTGTAAGTTTTTTTGATAACATTTTTCTTCTGTCATCTCCTTTTACTCCCGCTAACCAATCGTACACCCATAGTGCGATGTTAGTCGTAAATTTCCCCAAACTTCCTCCCTTTACCAAAGGTAAAAGCATTTTTTCGGGAACGACTAAGTGCGGAGCATTTTTGTATGCAATAGCTCTTTCTTTTCCAACATCGGCGACAAGTTTTACTTCTAATTGTTTGAGGTATCTTAATCCTCCGTGAATTAATTTTGTTGAGCGACTGCTTGTTCCGGCTGCATAATCTTGTTTTTCAAGAAGAGCGACCGATAGCCCTCTGGCAGCAGCGTCCAAAGCTATTCCGGCTCCGGTGATTCCTCCGCCGATAACGATGATGTCAAATTCTTTTTGCTTAAAAGTAGATTTTACTTCTTCTCTTTTTTTAGCATTGAATTTATTATGTTTTGTTCCTGTCATTCTTTTATGTTTTTGATGTTATACCATTTTAACATTAAAGCGAGCCTAATAAAACTTTCTTTCTTTCGGTTCGTTTAAGAATTAAAATGGTATTATTTGATAAACAACATCATTCTTCAACCCAGTTCATAGATCGTTGTACCGCTTTTTTCCAAAGTTTATATTTTTTATCCACTTTTTTATCATCCATTGTTCGGGTAAATGTTCTGTCTTTTACTTTTAAAGCCGTTAGTTCTTCTTTTTTCCAGAATCCTGTATAGATTCCTGCTAAATATGCAGCTCCCAATGCGGTGGATTCAATTGTTTTTGGTCGAACAACGGGCGTGTTTAAGATATCGGATTGAAACTGCATCAAATAATTATTTGCTGAAGCACCTCCATCAACATTTAGTGTTTTTAAGGCTACTTCTGCATCTTTTTCCATGGCTTCCAATACGTCTTTAGTTTGAAACGCCAATGATTCCAATGTGGCTTTAGCTATTTCCGGAATACCAGTATCTCTTGTAAGCCCGAAAATAGCACCTCGTGCATACATATCCCAATAAGGTGCTCCCAATCCTGCAAATGCAGGGACAACCACAACGTCACTGTCTTGCTCAATGGAATAAGCTAATTTTTCCGTTTCAGAAGATTCTTTTATGATTTTTAGTCCATCACGTAACCATTGTACGGCAGCTCCTGCAATAAATACGCTCCCTTCCAAAGCGTATTCCACTTCTCCGTTAATTCCCCAAGCAATAGTTGTTAACAAGCCCTGTTTACTGTCTTTTTTGTCTGATCCGGTGTTCATTAACATAAAACAGCCGGTTCCGTAGGTGTTTTTTGCTTCGCCTTTTTCAAAACAACATTGCCCGAATAAAGCACCTTGTTGATCTCCGATTACTCCCGTAATAGGAATCTTTGTTCCTGAATATTCCCATTCTCCATAATTATCTGAACTGTTTTTTACTTGAGGTAAAATTTCTTTAGGTACGGATAATGTTTTTAAGCACTTTTCGTCCCATTCTAAGGTATTGATATTAAACAGTAGAGTTCGTGAGGCATTTGAAAAATCGGTTGCGTGAACTTTTTGTTGGGTTAAATTCCAAATTAGCCAAGTGTCAATTGTACCGACTAATAAATCGCCTTCGCTCAATACTTTTTTTGCTTCAACAACGTTTTGTAGTATCCACATTATTTTGGTGCCTGAAAAGTATGAATCGATAAAAAGTCCGGTTGTTTCTTTAAAGTACGATTCTAATCCTTTTGATTTTAGTTCTTCACAAATTCCGGCGGTTCGTTTGTCTTGCCAAACAATTGCGTTATAAACCGGCTTTCCTGTTTTTTTATTCCATGCAACAACGGTTTCCCGTTGATTGGTTACTCCTATTGATTCGATATCTTCGGCTTGAATATCGTTATTTTGTATTAGGTTTTCCAATACCTCAGTTTGCACTGAAAGTATTTCATTTGCGTCATGTTCCACCCAACCTGACTTAGGAAATATTTGAGTAAATTCTTTTTGTTCAATAGCTACAATTTGTGCTTGTTTATTAAAAAGTATAGCTCTACAACTTGTTGTTCCTTGGTCGATTGATATGATGTATTTTTTAGTCATTATTTTTTGATTAATCATAGGGAATGAACGAATTTCTAAAGTTATACCATTTGAAGATGGATAAGAAAAATAAAAACGCTTTATTAGGTTCGTTTCAATGTTTAAATGGTATTAGTCAACAAAAATAATTGAATCGGTTAAATATCTGTTATTTTTAATCAATAAATCATCTTCGCAAAAAAAATTATACCTTTGATTTTTGACGAAACTATTGAATAGTTTCCTTTTTAACCAGTAAAGTATCATTATGACCATTGACCAATTTGTGGCGTTAGCCATTGAAGAAGATATTAAAGACGGAGACCATTCTGCGTTGGCTTGCATTCCTAAAGATGCCAGAGGAAAAGCAAAACTGTTGGTAAAAGAAGAAGGGATTATTGCCGGAATTGCTGTTGCCAAAGAGATTTTTAAACGATTTGATGATAGTGTTGTTTTTGAACAACTTATTGAAGATGGTGAACGTGTAAAATATGGTGATATTGCCTTTTATATAGAAGGATATTCTCAAAAATTACTAGGAGCCGAACGTTTAGTTTTAAACGTTATGCAAAGAATGAGTGCCATTGCAACGCTTACCAATAAATTTGTTGTTGAAATAGGTGATTTGCCGACTAAAATTTTGGACACTCGCAAGACTACACCTCTTATTCGTTTTTTGGAAAAACAGGCAGTAAAAATCGGGGGAGGTGAAAACCATAGAATGGGCTTATACGATATGGTTATGCTAAAAGACAATCATATTGATTTTGCAGGGGGTATTGAACAGGCAATAACTAAAACAAAAAGCTATTTAAAAGAAAATAATCTTTCTCTAAAGATTGAGATAGAAACTCGAAATTTAGACGAGGTGAAAGAAGTCCTTCGTGTAGGCGGAGTAGATAGAATCATGCTTGATAATTTTTCGTTTGAGGACATCAAAACAGCTGTACAATTAATTAACGGGAAATATGAAACCGAAGCCAGTGGTGGAATAAAACTCTCAACGGTTCGTAAATTTGCGGAATGTGGTGTGGATTATGTTTCTTCGGGAGCTTTAACACATAGTGTACATAACTTGGATTTAAGCCTCAAGGCTGTGTAGTCTATGATTAAAAAACTGAGATACTTTTTGCTGAATAATGCTTTACTTAGAACTTGGGTCAAGTGGAGTTCCCGAATTATTTTGCCCGGTTTTGAGGGGATGAGTCTTTATGAAACAATTCTGTTCTTGATTGATTCTTTCCAAAAAGGGCAATACAGTATCAGAAGTGCGGCTATTTCTTATCATTTTTTTTCGGCAATATTTCCGACTTTGGTTTTTATTTTATCCCTTATTCCTTATATACCGATAGATAATTTTCAAGAAGATTTATTGCTCTATCTTTCTGAAATGCTTCCGCATAATGCTTATTCTTTGGTGGAAAGTACGGTGAATGATTTGGTTACCAAAAAACACTCTACGTTATTGTCGTTTGGTTTTATTCTGTCGCTTTACTATGCTTCCAATGGTTTACACGCTTTGTTAAATGGTTTTAACAGCTCTTATCAAATTGAATTAAAACGAAACCCGATTAAACAACGGTTTATTTCTTTAGCCGGATTTGCGGTTATTAGTTTATTTTTAATTGTTGTTCTTTCTTCGCTTATTATTGGTGAAATAGCGATTCATAAATTATTTGACGGTGGTTTGAGCGAAATTGGGAATATTTTGTTTCATTTAGTTCGGTGGATTATTATTATAGGGGGTACTGCTTTTAGTGTTAGCACCTTGTATAATATAGGGAATCCAGAACGTAAACAATGGAAGGTTTTTTCCGCCGGAGCTACTTTGGCTACAATCATTATTATTTTGGCTTCAAAAGGATTGGTTTTTTATTTTGATAATTTCGGAAAATATAATGAACTATATGGTTCTATCGGGTCGCTGTTGATTATTCTTATTTGGATTCAAACGATTAATTATATTCTTTTGGTAGGGTTTGAGCTTTCTACTCAGACAGATGCTCGTTCTTGTGAGGAGTGAGTGGGACATCGTTTAAGAAACCAAAAATTCACTTTCTATTCGCCAATTTCATTTGCGTTAGGGATTGTATCCCTAACACGGGACATCTGAGCACAATAAAACGGTTTTAGTTTCCTTATCCTTCTTCAAAATTCTTTTCCATAGCTGGGGCTATGCTCAATGCAATGA
>JALTUD010000003.1:6299-9929 GCA_027047735.1 Flavobacteriales bacterium
GTGTTTGAACTCCTTTTTGCCCTCCTCCTTTTGAGGGCAAAAAGAGTGAGTAGTGATAGCCCGACCCCAATTTGCAAAAACAACGTTTAGCGATAGCGGTATGTTGTTTTTGCAAATTGGGGGAACGCCCAAAACATTCTTTTAAAAACTTTCAAAATTTTGATACTGTAACTTATCCGTTGATTTAAGATATTACTTACCTTAGCGAGATAAATTAATTAAATTTGAATAGATGGATAGTTTGCAATTAGGGGATATTTCTTTATCGTCCCGATTATTTACCGGCACCGGGAAGTTTGGTTCTCCCGAAGAAATGGAGAGTGCTATTTTGGCTTCTGAATCTCAGTTGGTTACAGTGGCTCTTAAACGAGTTGAGTTAGGAAGTGAAAATGATACTATCATTAAGCATCTTAAACATTCGCACATCAATTTACTTCCTAATACTTCGGGGGTACGAAATGCTAAAGAGGCGGTATTTGCTGCTGAATTGGCTAGAGAGGCACTGGAAACGAATTTGATAAAATTGGAAATTCATCCTGATCCTAAATATTTGCTTCCTGACCCTGTTGAAACGCTGAAAGCTACTGAAGTTTTGGCTAAAAAAGGGTTTGTTGTTCTTCCTTATATTCATGCCGATCCTGTTTTATGTAAGAGATTAGAAGAGGTGGGGACTGCGGCTGTTATGCCGTTGGGTGCTCCAATTGGAAGTAATAAGGGATTGTTGACGGATGATTTTTTGAAAATCATTATAGAACAAGCTAAAGTGCCGGTTGTGGTAGATGCAGGAATCGGTGCTCCTTCGCACGCTGCTTACGCGATGGAACTTGGGGCGGATGCGGTTTTGGTTAATACGGCTATTGCCGTGGCTCAAAATCCGGTTCAAATGGCAAAGGCTTTTAAAATGGCTGTAGAGTGTGGCAGAATGGCTTTTGAAGCTAAGTTGGGTAAACAAACCATTCAAGCACAGGCTAGTAGTCCATTAACTGATTTTTTAGGCTAAATTGAGTACTGTCAGAAAAATATTATTTTTTCCTCTTGGTGTTTTATACCACGTAATTACTGCTGTTCGTAATTTTTTGTTTGATAGAGGTTTTTTTAAGAGTTCATCTTTTGATTTGCCGGTTATTTGTGTGGGAAATCTTGCTGTGGGGGGGACGGGGAAAACTCCGCATACAGAGTATTTGATTCGTTTATTGAAAAATAATTACCGGATTGCTACTTTGAGTAGGGGATACGGCAGGAAAACGAATGATTTTCGAGAGGTTCTTGCTAATAGTTCAGCCTTGGATGTTGGTGATGAGCCTGCCCAATACAAACGAAAATTTCCGGATGTGATAGTGGCGGTAGAAAATGACAGGGTAAAAGGCGTTTGTTTGTTGCTTAAAAAACACGAGGAAATAGAGGTGATTTTATTGGATGATGCCTTTCAACATAGAAAAATAGAAGCAGGGTTAAATATTATTATTTCCGATTATAACAGACCTCTTAAAAATGATTATTTGTTACCTGCCGGTAATTTGAGAGAGCATAAAAAGAATATCAATAGAGCGGATTTGGTAATTATTTCAAAATGTCCGGAAAATTTATCCTCAAATGAACGTGATAGACTTATTTCAGAACTTAATTTTCATACGTCAGAGAATGTTTTCTTTTCAAGTATCCGATATGGAGAGATTTACTCTGTTTTTAATCCTCTACAAAAAATAGAAACATTAAAAGATGTTGATGTGTTACTCGTGAGTGGTATCGCTCGCCCGAAACATCTTCAAGATTATATTCAACGTAGAGCAAATTCCGTAAAGATAATGGAGTACGCGGATCATCATAATTTTACGCGAAAAGATATTCAAGAAATAAAAGATAATTTTGACTTGTTAAATAGCAAAAAAAAGATAATTTTAACCACAGAAAAAGATGCCTCACGTTTTCTGGATAAAGAGGAGATGAAAAATCTTCCAATCTATTCTATTGAGATAGAGGTATTCTTTTTGGATAGACAAACAGAATTTAATACTCAAATTGTAAACTATGTTAAACAAAATAAAAGAAACAGCTGATTTTTTAAAAACGAAAACTAATTTTGAACCTACCGTTGGTATCATTTTAGGTACCGGTCTTGGTGGTTTGGTCAATGAAATTGAGGTTGAGCATGCTATTGCTTATGAAGATATTCCAAATTTTCCTGTTTCTACCGTAGAAGGTCATTCGGGTAAATTAATTTTAGGTACACTTGGAAATAAAAAAGTGGTTGCTTTGCAAGGGCGTTTTCATTTTTATGAGGGTTACTCGATGGCAGAGGTAGTTTTTCCTGTTCGCGTGATGAAGTTTTTGGGAATTGAATCACTATTTGTAAGTAATGCCAGTGGCGGAGTTAATCCAGATTTTGAAGTAGGGGAGATAATGATTATTGACGATCATATTAACCTTTTTCCAACCAATCCTCTAATTGGCAAAAATTACGATGAATTGGGCCCTCGATTTCCGGATATGAGTGAGCCTTATGACCATAAAATGATTGCAATGGCAGAGGAAATAGCTCAAGCAAATGGTATAAAAGTTGCTAAGGGAACTTATGCTGGCTTAACGGGACCAACCCTTGAAACACCTGCCGAATATAAATACGTACGTGCCATAGGAGCAGATGCAGTGGGGATGAGTACTGTGCCTGAAGTCATCGCTGCAAGACACATGGGGATTCCTTGCTTTGGTTTTTCTATCGTTACTGATTTGGGTGTGCCCGGCAAGATTATTGAAATGACACACGAAATTGTGCAAGGGGTTGCAGCGAATGCAGAACCTAAAATGACTTTGATTATTAAAGAAATACTGAATCGTATATAAAAAGAGAAAAATGAAAAAGGTTTTATTTATTAGTTCACTATTTGCGTTAGGACTTTTGTCTTGTGCGAAGAATATTCCCTATTCGCATGAGGTAGAGAATAAGTACGGATTAACTGAAGATACTTTAAAACATCTACAATTCTATTTGGTGCATGACGTTATTTTAAATTCAATTGATGACAATAATAGTAAAGACACCGAGCTTGATGAAAACGGAAATATAGTTGTAAAAGAAGAAGTGAATAAAGACCGTATTCTAATCAAAAGCGGAACAAGAGGAGTTTTTGTTAAACGCATAAACCCTAATCAAATAGCGGTGAGTTTTGAAACAGACGACAAATATTTAATTTTTGGAGCAACAACACAACGCGGAAAATACATTATTCAAGCTGATGAATGGAAACCCAGTGGGGAAGGAATCGTAACTTACGGAGGCAAAAAATACAAATTGTCTAAGACCAGTTCAGTGGCATACGTAACCGTAAAACTCAAAAAAATAAAGAAAATGAACGCCAGCCAACACATAGCAAAAGGAAGAAAAGTATAATTTGGGCGTTCCCCACCAAACAAAAAAGAGCATAACCCTGTGGGTTACGCTCTTTTTTGTTTGGTGGGTCGGGCTATCACTACTCACTCTTTTGTGTTGCATAAGTGCAACAACACAAAAGGAGTTCAAACACGCCGTTCTATCCCTAACGCAGTTGAGATAAGTGTAAAGAAAATGGAATTTAGTATTCTTAGACGATGAATATTTTCTTTGCATAGCCCCAGCTATGGAAATAAAATATG
>JALTUD010000004.1 GCA_027047735.1 Flavobacteriales bacterium
CCGTAATTTTCTTCCCACTCTAATCCGGTAGTCATTTGCAGGAGGTTATTCCACGTTATTTCTTTTCGTTTATCGTTGTTCCATTTTGGTTCGTTGATTTTATCTTCTTTATGGATTATTCCTTTATTTGCAAGTATTCCTACTAAAGTGCTTGTGATACTTTTTGCCATTGACCAACCTAACAAACGACTTTCGGAATGAAATCCTTTGTCGTATCTTTCGTATTTAATGGTATCTCTATGAATGATTAGTAAAGCTGTCGTGTTTTTTGATATTCCTTTTTCATCTTCAATGAAATGTGAATCTCCAACTGCTTTTAATTTTTCAGTTTCTTTTTTTGCAAAAGTAAAGGGTTGAAATTTACTTCGTTCAGGTGCGAATTGATAATTGATAAATGATGAAGTATTTTTTGCGTCATTGATTAACGCACAACCTAAAGTGGGATTGTAATAGGCTGTTTTGGGACGTAATCCGAAAAAAGAAGCAGTTACGGTTTTATGCAATGTGTCAATTTTGTTGCTTGTGTATTTCAGAAATGAAAAATTCAATTCATTTTCTTGTATATCTTTTAGGTCTCTGCCTGCGATAAATACGCAAGAACATACATTTTTAGCTGCGTAACCGTTGATTATTGGCAGTCTTACATACAGGTAATAAAATCCATATAGCACCCCTAAAGTAACCAGACTTATTACGACTCTTTTTATTTTTTTCTTGTTTTTCAAGTTAGTAGAACGTTTTATCAAATTCTATCTGCTAAGGTAAATAAATTCTACATTATTTCAGTTTTTGGGTTCTTTGATTTTAAAACTAAACTCCGTTTTCTTTGCACTCATCTGTCCCGTGTTAGGGAATGTATCCCTAGCACGAGACATCTGAGCACAATAAAACGGTTTTATTTTACTTATACTTCTTCAAAATTCTTTTCCATAGCTGGGCTATGCAAAAGAATTTTTCATCGTCTAAGAAAACTAAACTCCGTTTTCTTTGCACTCATCTGTCCCGTGTTAGGGATAGGAACGGCATCCTTTTGCCCTCCCTCCTTTTGGAGGGCAAAAGATATAGTGGATAGCCCGACCCCATAAAAGCAAAAAGGTGTATCATTTGGAAATGATACACCTTTTTGCTTTTATGGGGGAACACCCAAAATATTTTATTTATCGTCAACCCATTGCATATTTGCGGTAAATGTATATGCTCCATCAGATACATCCAGCGTGTCTTTAAACCTTTTAGAGTCTCCTTCTACATAAGGGCGAATACGAACGGAATCCATTGTTTCTAAACTACTTCCTCCTAAATCAACTTCATAAAAATAGACCCAAAAGCCATCTGTTTCCCAATTGGAAATTTGTAACTCGGGTGAGATATAAAAAGTTTTGTTTACAGCCGAAGGGGAAACCGATGGATAATAATGTTGCGGAATAAAGTTATAACCATTTTCGGCTTTTACTTTTATAAATAAATCCGGCATCGTATTATCGTTGTCCAAATCTGTACCGTTTCCTGCATCCCAATTGAATCCGTTTTGATTTTTTTCAGCTATAGATTTTACACGGATACTCGATAGCTGAACATAAGAATAGACTTTGCAAGAGCCATCATCTTTTTTCTTTTTAGAATTGTAATTGTGTGCTTTTGGATTGGTGCATCCTTTTTTACAAGATGTACCGTAAGTAATAAAACTTAGTGCTGCTAGAGCAAATACTATTTTTTTTATAATAAATTAATTTTGCTGCAAATATAAAATAAAAATACATTTTATCAAATTAGTCAGTTTTTTTTTTGACTTAAACAATTAATTCGCAAGTGAAATTCTATTACAAATCCAAACTCCGCATCATCATTTTGACTTTTCATAACGAAATCACTTACGGATTTAAGGTTAAAATAAAATATTTTAAAAAGACACAAAGTTATTCCCCTTACTTGTTCAAGGTTAATGTGTACATTTGTGCAAAAAATATGCATCCATACACAAAAGAATTACTTGACCATTGTTCTGATTTTAGTAAAAATTTGCTGATAGAAACTAAAGACATGTATCCTTTTGGTGCATTTATCTCATCTTCGGGGCAATTGCACCCTTTGGAAATGGAGTTTAAAAAAGGAATTAAAAATGAAATTGTAATCAATGCTCTACATACTTATTTAACTTCTGAATATAAGGAGGGGAATATCCTCGCTTATGCAACGGTTTATGAGGTTGATTTTCAATTATCTGAACAGGATAGTCCTCAATCTGCTTTTGCTGTGGATATTGAAAGTAAGTATAGTGATGTTCCTATTTATTATTTTCCTTTTGTGATAAATGATGAAGAGGTTTCATTTCAAGCACCTTTTGCTGTTGCTCGTTGATTATATTTATAGCTTTTTGACAGATAATAAACTAAGGCTATTGCTCTCCATAATCTACGTTGGTAAGATACAAACCTTTTCCATCAACTGATTTACCGGCTTTTCCTCTGTCTTTTTGCTCGATAATTTGTCTGAACTCTTCTATTGTCTTTTGCTCCTGCCCTACTTTTAGCATCGTTCCAACGATGGCTCTTACCATATTTCGTAAGAATCGGTCGGCTTTTATGGTAAAAACCAATCCATTTTCGGTTGTTTTCCATTCGGCTTGCATGATTTTGCAAATGTTTGTCTTGGCATCTGAATGTACTTTGCTGAATGAAGTAAAATCTGAAAATTCAAACAGTACCTTACAAGCTTCGTTCATTAACTCGATATTTAACGGATAAGGGTAAAACAGTGAACCTTCTAGTAAAAAAGGATTTTTCTGCGTATGAATATGGTATTCGTAAGTACGTGAAAGGGCATCAAATCTGCTGTGTAAATCGTCTTTTACTTGCTTTATATTTTTTACCACAATAGTGAACGGCAAAATTCGGTTTAAACGATAAACTGCATTGGATAAATCTAATGGTGAAGAAACATCAAAGTGCAAGTAAAAATCTTTGGCGTGTACTCCCGTATCGGTTCTTCCGCATCCTATGCAATAAATATCTTGGCAAAAATAAGTCGATAAAGCCTTTATCATTTCTGCTTGTACGGTATTGGCATTGGGTTGGATTTGCCAACCGTGAAAATCTTTACCAT
>JALTUD010000005.1 GCA_027047735.1 Flavobacteriales bacterium
CTAGTTGCAATATGTTGTACTGTATAAGTTCCGTCTTGTGCGTAATGATGGTTCTCATCTTGATTGGTTGAATAGTTTAAATCTCCGAAATCCCAATTCCACCCGGTAATGTTTCCAAGTGAAATAGTAGAAGCATCAATAAAATGAGCGGTATCACTTTGACAAACGTTAGCAAATGTAAAATTAGCATTCGGAACAGCAAATACATTCACATTCTTTGAAACTGTGTCTAAACAGCCGTTGATTGAAGCCACAACTTCCGTAACAGTATAAGTTCCTTCGCTTTGGTAGGAGTAGTAAGGTGTATTCATTTGAGCATCAACAGCAGGTAAAGGATTCTCTCCAAAATTCCATACATGAGCAACAATAACGTCAGGAGATGAAACGGTAGAAGCATCGACAAAAGGTAATGAATCATACAAACATTTTTCGGTAAATGTAAAATCAGCATTAGGTTTGGGATAAGTTACAACAGGCATAGTTGTATCTTTAGAACAACCGTTAGCACTGGTAACAGTTAGTTTTGCCGTATAAGTCCCTGCGGTATAATTATGAGTAGGATTTTGAATGTTATATTCTTCCGTACCGTCATTATCTATATCCCAACTCCAACGAGCTAAGTTTTCAGGAGGAGGAATAGAACTTGCATCGGTGAAAGTTACCGCTGTATATTCACAGGTGTCTAGAACTAAAAACTCACTATGAGGAAGTGGATAAATTTCTATTGTATGGCTCACAGTATCTTTACAGCCGTTATTTGTCTCTACAATTAAGCTGATATTTTTTAACCCACTTGTGTTATAATTCATCGTAAAATCTTGAGTGGCAGAGATTGTGTTATCAGGTTGAGAAGCCCATACATGATTAATGATAGTATCTCCATAAGTTTGATTTATCGTTGAACTATTTATAAAAGAAGAAGGAAAACCAAGACAAGTATCATTATATGTGAATTGGGCAGTTGGAAGTTGGTAAACTTTAACATTTGAATTGTAAGCTGTATCGATACACCCAAAATTATCCGTCATAACAACGAAATAATTACCCGGTTGATTAACAGGCAAAGGCGGTGTAGCTGTTGAAATACTAGAGTTATTAAAATACCAATCATAGCTCGTATATTGAGAGGGAGCATCTAATAAAACGGAACCACAAGAATCCTGTGTTGTTATGTTAGGTAAAGAAGTTATTTCTAGGGGACTTTTGTCAAATCCTGAAAAATAACCAGCCCACCCCATATCTCCATTAACACCAAAAATTCCTCCAATTAGATTTCCTGTAGAAACTATTTTCTGGTTACCTGTTAAGCCAGATATTTTATACGTTTCCCAATTTGGGGTTCCCGTTACAGCTTGTGCTCCCGTTTGTACAGTCCCGTTAAGGCTAACTGTAGCTCCACTTCTTGTTACAATAAAAAGACCTCCATTAAAATTAACACTTCCTATTTTATCGACATCAGGAATCAGATCTATTGTAGTTGGTAAAATGCAAGATAATGGAGCTAAGAGATTCATCCCATAGGTAGCAGCAGATGCTGAGCCTCCTAGAGATTGAACACAGTATGCGGGGTTAGATGTTTGAATATACATATTTTTATGTCCTGTTCCTTGGTAAAAACTACTATTTATAAGAAACCATTGCCCTGCGTTAAGATTCGTTACTGCTGTCGGGTTTCCATTTACAAAAACATCTGTATTGTCTTGATGAGCAACAACTAAAACTTGCTCCATTGAATTTAGTCCATTCCCTCTTATTGATATGTATTCTGTTCCCAGAATATTAGTAGGGACAGATTGGTCAATCAAAATATCTTGTCCTACTAAAGTCAGCTCTAAAGCACCAAGAAAGTTTCCGTTATTTACAACAACAGGTTTGTCAGAACTTATCAAAGCCCCTATTAAACCTGTTTTGTTTGCGTTTACATTAAATTTTGAAGCAAATGTATATGTTTCTCCGGCATTCAATGAAATGGTTAGACTATTGGACGTTACGGTGGGGATCCCATGAAAAACAACATTTGGGTTATATCCAGATACAGTCACGGTTGTATTATCCTCTGTTGCCATTATAGAACAAAAGTTATTTCTATAGGAAGCATTAGCAAAAACGGGGATAAATGAGACTCTGAAAGTGTTTCCCGCTCCAGCTCTTCCTTTTGCGGTTAGGCTTCCTGCTTGACTTCCATTTTTCAATCTTACGTTCGCGTAAAATTTCTTATTTGCTTGAAGAATAAAGCCTTTATTCATTTGTACGTTGTTTAACATGCCGTCAGTAACAAAAAGGGGAGTTCCTGTCCCTGTTCCTATACTGTATCTAAAGGGAGTTGCATTGGATAAACTTGGCGTAGCTAATACGTTTCCAGCTCCATCTTTTATTGTAACAATAAAAGAGGTGGTGCTTGGTGTAGATAAATAAATATACTGATCATTTGGTGGGTCACTTGCATACATTGGAGGTATCCAATGAATACTATCCAGTTGAGCTAAACAGGTTCTACTTAAAAGTAGTAAAAATAATATTATCCCATTGTAAATGTTCATCCTAGATTTTATTTGTAAACGTACGAGTTTTACAATGGTTGCTTTATCAATCCTAACCATCATTTCCTTTTCAATTCAATGTATCCTTTATATATTTCATCCTCACCATTATCATTAAATAGCTTTAATATATAAAAATAAGTTCCGTCAACAACTTCTTTTCCTATCAATACATTATTTACATTTGATTGTCCATGCCAATCATTTTCATAGGGGGTAGCGGAGTAAACCTTTTCTCCCCAACGGTTGAAAATTGTTAAATCTCCTTTTTTATAATTTTCAAGTGCTCTTATATAAAACGTATCATTAATACCGTCAGAATTTGGAGACAATCCGGAAGGAATAATCAATTTGTGTGTTATTTCTATAAGAACAGTATCATATCCTATACACCCATTTTGAGTATCGGTAAGAGCTAAAATACAAAGATGTTCACCTGATTCTGTGAATTGATATAGAAACGTTGAGTCTGAGATTAAAAATGCTCCATTATCAATTGACCAAATGACCGAGCCAGCTTCTCCAGCGTATGAAAATTCATGTTCTTCCATAGAGAAAAAAGAAAATAAGCTATCTGATTGTCCGTCTATTAAAAGGTCGACAGAAGGGGGAGTTTCCTGAATTACAGACAATGTATCGCTAGAACTACACCCTGTTGTTAAGTCTGTTACTTCCAGTATATAAATACCTTCTTCGTCAACTAGAGGTGTTAATGTGTTTTCTCCTGAAATAATATTCCCCCCTAATGTACTCCAAAAACTTGAATAGTTGTTCCCTGATGAAGACATTGAAGCATCTAATGTGATAGGATCAACAATACAATTAATCGTATCATCACTACCGGCTATGGTAATGGGATTTGGATAAACTATATAATTTTGGTTAACGGTATCTAAACAGTCGTGATTTGAAGAAACTGTTAATTGAACAGTATATGTTCCTGAGTTAGAATATAAAGATACTGGATTTAAAAGTGTACTCATGTCTCCATTACCAAAATCCCATGAGTAACTTGTAATAAAACCGGTATCTATTGTTGAAATATTGATAAAATAGGACGAATCTCCTTCACAAACAGGAGATGCTGTAAACCCGGCTAAGGGAATCGGATAAACATTTATTGATTTTACAACTGTGTCAAAACATCCATTATTAGATGATACAATCTCTGTTATGTCAAAAGTTCCATGATTTTGGAAAATATAAGAAGGACTGTCAATTTGGGCATCAATAAAAGGCAAAGTGTTTTCGCCGAAGTTCCATATATAACCGGTAATGACGTCAGGGGACGAAATAGTGGAGGCATCTACAAAAGGCAATGAATCATACAAACATTTTTCGGTAAATGTAAAATCTGCATTTGGTTTTGGATAAGTGAGCACTGTCATAGTAGTGTCTTTAGAACAACCATTAGCACTGGTAACAGTTAGTTTTGCTGTATATGTTCCCGCGGGATAAAGATGCGTAGGGTTTTGAATAGTATAATCTTCGATTCCATCATTGTCAATATCCCAACTCCAAAGAACTAAACTTTCTGGAGATGGGATAGTGCTTGCATCAGTGAAAACCACGTTAGAATATTCGCAGGTGTCTAGAACTGAAAACTCACTATGTGGAAGAGGATAAATTTCTATTGTATGGCTCACAGTATCTTTGCAGCCGTTATTTGTCTCCACGATTAGATTAATATTTTTTGTTCCACTTGTATTATAATTCATTGTAAAATCAATGGTGCTTGATATTGTATTATCGGGTTGAGAAGTCCATAATTGATTTATAATAGTATCTCCAAAAGTTTGATTGATAGTAGAACTATTCACAAAAGAAGAAGGAAAACCAAGGCAAGTATCATTATAGGAAAATTGAGCAGTCGGAGTTTGATAAACTTTAACAATAGAATTGTATGCTGTATCAATACATCCAAAATTATCAGTCATAGCAACATAATAATCACCGGGAAGATTAACTAATAAAGGAGGGGGTGCAGTTGAAATACTAGTGTTATTGTAATACCAATTATAAGTTGTGTATTGAGTAGGAGCATTCAATAAAACTGAACCACAAGAATCTTGTGTGGTTGTATTAGGAAGAGATGTTATTTCAAACGGTCCTTTGTCAAACCCTGAAAAATATCCTGCCCATCCCATATCTCCATTAGCTCCAAAAACACCTCCTATTAGATTTCCTGTAGAAACTATTTTCTGGTTACCGGTTAAACCTGATATTTTATATGTCTCCCAATCTAAAGTCCCATTTACAGATTGAGCACCTGTTTGCACTGTTCCATTGAGACTAACAGTTGCACCACTTCTTGTGATAATAAATAAACCACCATTATAACTAACATTACCAATTTTATCAACACTGGGAATTAAATCAATTGTAGTAGGTAAGACACAAGATAATGGAGCTAAAATATTCATGCCATATGTTGGAACCGAGGCCGAACCACCTAACGATTGCACACAGTAAACCGGATTAGAGGATTGAATATACATGTTTTTATGTCCTGTTCCTTGATAATAACTGCTGTTTATGAGAAACCATTGACCTGCATTTAGTGTAGTTACAGCTGTAGAGTTTCCATTTACAAAAATACCTGTATTGTCTTGATGTGCTACTACTAAAATCTGTTCCATTGAGTTTAATCCATTTCCCCTTACGGATATATATTCCGTTCCCAATATATCGGTGGGTACAGATTGGTCAATCAAAATATCCTGCCCTTGATTTGTGTTTTCTAAAGCACCAAGAAAGTTTCCGTTATTTACAACAACAGGTTTGTCAGAGCTTATCAAAGCTCCTATTAGACCTGTTTTGTTTGCATTCACATTAAATTTTGAAGCAAATGTATATGTTTCTCCGGCATTCAATGAAATGGTTAGACTATTGGACGTTACGGTGGGGATCCCATGAAAAACAACATTTGGGTTATATCCAGAAACAGTTACGGTAGTATTATCCTCTGTTGCCATTATAGAACAAAAGTTATTTCTATAGGAAGCATTAACAAAAACAGGGATAAATGAGACTCTAAAAGTGTTTCCTGCTCCAGCTCTACCTTTTGCGGTTAGGCTTCCTGCCTGTGCAGTATTTTTCAATCTTACATTTGCGTAAAATTTCTCGTTTGCTTGAAGAATAAACCCTTTATTCATTTGTGCGTTGTTCAACATGCCGTCAGTAACAAAAAGGGGAGTCCCTGTTCCTGTTCCTATACTGTACCTGTAGGGAGTTGCATTGGATAAACTCGGTGTAGCTAATATGTTTCCTGCTCCATCCTTTATTGTAACAACAAAAGGGATAGTACTTGGAGTAGATAAATAAATGTATTGATCGTTTGGAGCATCACTTGCATACATTGGTGGTATCCAATGAATACTATCCAGTTGAGCAAAAGCAGTGAAATAATGTGCAAACAATAAAATAAATAATAATATATTTCTCTTCATGGTTAAATAGATATAATCTAAAGTGAATTTAAATTAAATAATTTGAAAAACAAAATAAATAAGGATTATTAACTAATTTTGCTAAAACCTTTAGCTCAACCAACCTATGAAAACCACTCTAATTAAAAACGCTCAAATAGTCAACGAAGGAAAAATAGTTAACGGAGACGTACTTATTAAGGGAGAATATATTGAAAAAATAAGCGAAGAGCCTCTTTCGGAAGAATCGGTTGATAATGTGATAGATGCTAAAGGTAAATTTTTAATTCCGGGATTAATTGACGATCAGGTGCACTTCAGAGAACCCGGATTGACACACAAAGCAGATTTAAAAACAGAATCAAGGGCTGCTGTTGCCGGGGGGATTACTTCCTTTATGGAAATGCCTAATACGGTACCGAATACCGTTACTCAAGAGTTGTTGGAAGATAAATATCGTCTGGCTTCAGAAAAATCCATAGCAAATTATTCTTTTTTCTTTGGTGCTACTAATGATAATTTAGACGAGGTATTAAAAACAAATCCGAAGAATGTCTGTGGAGTAAAAGTGTTTATGGGATCTTCAACCGGTAATATGTTGGTTGATGACAAAAAAACATTAGAGGGGCTTTTTTCTGAATGTGAACTATTGATTGCCACTCATTGCGAAGACGAGGAAACGATTAGAAAAAACTTAGAGCATTACAAACAAAAATACAATTATAATATTCCTATTTCCGCTCACCCGTTGATTCGAAATGCAGAAGCGTGTTACAAGTCTTCTTCCATGGCTGTTGAATTAGCAACAAAACATAATGCAAAATTACATATTCTTCATATCTCAACCGCGAAAGAATTAAGTTTGTTTGATGCAACCAAGCCCTTAGCAGAGAAAAGAATTACCGCCGAAGGTTGTGTGCATCATGCATGGTTTTCCGATAAAGATTATGAAGCCAAAGGAACTTATATCAAATGGAATCCTGCGGTAAAAACTGAAAAAGACAGACAAGCCATTATTGAAGCAATAAATAATAATACGATAGATGTTTTGGCTACCGACCACGCTCCGCATACGATACAAGAGAAAAACAACGCTTACTTAAAAGCTCCATCGGGAGGACCTTTGGTTCAACATGCTTTACCGGCTTGGTTGGAGTTGGTAAAACAAGGAACCTTTACTCTCGAGCATATCGTCAAAAAAACAAGCCACGATGTAGCTGAACTTTTTCAAATTGATAAACGCGGTTACATTAGAGAGGGCTATTATGCCGATTTGGTTTTGGTAGATTGGAATGCAGAATGGGAAGTTAGCAAAGAAAATTTGCTGTACAAATGCGGATGGTCGCCACTGGAAGGAACTACTTTCACTACAAAGGTTGATACTACATTTGTAAATGGAAATATTGTTTACAAAAATGGTAGAGTAGTGGAAGGCACAGTAGGAAAAAGACTTTTGTTTAATCGTGGTTAAACAAATAACGAACAAGCAACCTTAAATCCGTCAATACCGAATAATCTTTTGCATAAATCATATTTAACTTATGCATCTTTTCATTATCCGATGATTGAGGAGCAATTGTTATAACGGCATCTTTTATTTTGGGTAATTTATACTTTCCGTTAAAGGAATTAAAGCCAACCCACGTCTTTTTACCAACTAAAACAGTAAATAAATCTTTAGTAAATTGTTTTTTATCTTTTTGAAATAAAATCAGAAAAGGTAAAAACAACAGTATGAATAAAGCAGAAAAGAAATCAAACATTCGTTTATTTCTTTTGTTTTTTTGCTTGGTGATGTTGTTGAGGTTCAGCATATAGACCTCACCGGTAGTATGGATAGAGTTACTGCCGATTAAGAATAAACTATCAGGTTGAGCAATTTTAAAATCAACATTATCCTGTGTTTTCACATTAGACATTTGGTGTATAATTTCCTGTGCACTCAAATCTTTTGCACAGAAAACAACTTCATTAATACGGTTAATATGAATAAAATCTTCCAATTGGTTAATGTTACCGTCATACCCTTCGCTTACGTCGGAGTCGGGAGACAGTGTAGCCACATAGCTAATGTTAGTAGTTTGTTCCAAAAGACTTTTTACCCGTTCAACTTCATCTTTTTTACCGATTATGGCAAATCTCTTCTTTAAGTCCGACGATAAGCTGTATCCGTTAATTTTTAAGTAATGAAGGAGTAATCGCAGAAACAGAAAACTAAACAATGTAGTACCCGTTCCCACAACAATAATCAGACGGGAAAATTGTACGGACTTCGGCAATAAACCATACACCGCCAAAATAATCCCCGAACCAATCAACACACCTTTAGTAATAGACGATAA
Source organism: Flavobacteriales bacterium (assembly GCA_027047735.1). Taxonomy (GTDB): domain Bacteria; phylum Bacteroidota; class Bacteroidia; order Flavobacteriales_D; family Parvicellaceae; genus S010-51. Next base: position 8,311 of record JALTUD010000005.1, read on the forward strand.
ACGAATAGGTTTGTCATAGCCACCTGAAAAGAAAACAGCAAGTAACCAAACCAAAACATAAGAAGGTAAAGCTATTTCCAATAAATCCCATTCAAATTGTATAGGTTTTAATTTTTGATAGTAATAAGCAACTAAAGTTAACAGACCCAATGACAACGAAAAATCAAAAAAAGGAAGAGCAATTTGTTTAACAAAACGATGAAGCAAAGCAACGGAAGCCCGCAAGTAAATAGCCAACTTAATCAAAAATGAAAAAGTATTGGCATTCTTTTCCGAAAAGTGCTTCTTCGCAAAAATAATCATCGCGTTATAGAACACAAAGACGTAATTTACCGAACTTTTTTTTGTGCTTTCCCCCTTGTAATGAATAATTTTTGTTTCCGGAAAATAATAGTTTTTATATCCCCCGAGAATAATCCGATAAGATAAATCAATGTCTTCCCCATACATAAAAAAATCCTCATCCAACAAACCCACTTTATCCAATGCATCCTTACGCATCCACATAAAAGCACCCGACAAAATCTCAATTTCGTTCACTTCATCCTCCTTCAAATACCCCAAATGATACTTAGAAAACCGCTTAGAGTTCGGAAACAAAGCAGATAAACCGAAAATCTTATAAAAAGCCACTTCAGGCGTAGGTAATCCACGTTTCGATTCAGGTAAAAAACGCCCTTTTCCGTCAATCATCCTCACGCCAAGTCCACCGGCTTCAGGGTGTGCGTCCATAAAATCGATACACTTTCTAAACGTATCTTCTTCAACAACCGTATCAGGATTCAACAGCAGAATGTATTCCCCTTTCGCAATACGCATCGCTTGATTATTCGCCTTGGAAAACCCAACATTCTCCTTGTTCTCAATCAAAATAACCTCAGGAAACTTCCGCCGAACCATCTCCACCGAGCCGTCAATAGAAATATTATCCACCACAAAAACTTCCACCTCCAATCCTTCCGAAGCCTTTCTTACCGACAACAGACATTGCTCCAAAAAATGCTCTACATTATAATTTACTATTACGACCGACAGTTTCATCCACCGACAAAACTACAAGAAAACAATTAATATTGCTTATTCCCTCTCTTTTTTTTGCTTGACGATGTATTTGGGCGTTCCCCTCATTTACCAAACAAACATACCGCTCATAGCGGAACGTTTGTTTGGTAAATGAGGGTCGGGCTATCACTACTCACTCTTTTGTGTTGCATAAGTGCAACAACACAAAAGGAGTTCAAATACGCCGTTCTATCCCTAACGTGGAACAAGTGAGTACAAAGAAAACGGAGTTTAGTTTTCTTAGACGATGAAAAATTCTTTTGCATAGCCCCAGCTATGGAAAATAATTTTGAAGAAGTATAAGGAAAATAAAACTGTTTTATTGTGCTCAGATGTCCCGTGTTAGGGATACCAATCCCTAACGCATAAAAATGTGCAGTAAGAAAGTACATAAAATCACTTCCTTTTCAATTCCACATAACCTTTACGAATAATCTCCTCGTCATTATCCGTTAACAATTTCAATACATAAAAATAAGTACCGTCAATAACTTCAGAACCGGCTAAAACGTTACTCACG
>JALTUD010000006.1 GCA_027047735.1 Flavobacteriales bacterium
TCGTTGCACTATACCACTTTTTAACGCCGTAATGGTCGGGCTATCACTACTCACTCTTTTTACCCTCAAAAGGAGGAGGGCAAAAAGGAGTTCAAACACGCCGTTCTATCCCTAACGCGAGTGAAATTGGCGAATAGAAAGTGAATTTTTGGTTTCTTAGACGATGAATAAAAATTTTGCATAGCCCCAGCTATGGAAAATTTTTATGAAGAAGGATAAGTAATCAAAAAACGCTTTATATCGTCTATTTTGCTCGTGTTAGGGATACAATCCCTAACGCAGTTGAGGTAAGTGCAAAGAAAATGGAATTTAGTATGCTTAGACGATGAATATTTTCTTTGCTTATGCTCAAAACAACAAACTTTAAGAATTTTTGAATCTTTCTTTTTTCCAATACTGTTGTTGTAAAATTTTGTAGTAACACGTTACAACAAAAATTTTACGCCTAAGTCTTGAAAAAAATAAATTCTTCAAATTCTCCATAAAGTTTATTGCATTGAGCATAGCCCCAGCTGTGGAAATAAAATATGAAGAAGTATAAGGAAAATAAAACCGTTTTATTGTGCTCAGATGTCCCGTGTTAGGGATAAGTCCCTAACGCAAGTGAAATAAGTGCAAGAAAGTCGAATTTGTTGTTCTCAGACCATGAAAAAATTGCATATCCTCATACCATTTAAACATTGAAATGGTATTATTCCAAAGCTTTAATTCAAACAAAAAAATTCCCAAACAGGTTCAAAAGCTACAAACATCGGTTTAAAACCTTATATAATTGTTAATAACACACAAATAAGTATAGTTCTTTTGTATATTTGCGAATTGATACAAGCTATACTTGTGTATAGAAAGATACTTGTTTAAAATCAACTTGTAAAATTACGCAGAACGAATAATACATTCATCTTGTAATACGGCAGTGAAGATTAAATAAGTTCATAGAAAAAATTAACAAAATGGAATTGTTTAAAAATTAAACAAATCATAAAATAGGAAAAGGTCAAGGGGATGCGTTTAAAAATCACTTTATTAATAGCGAGCGTACTTATATTTACAGCTGTTTTTGCACAAAACAAAGCACCGAAAAGAATGCTTAGAAAAGCTCAAAAACAGTACATCAATGGTAATTTTGATAAAGCAATAATACAGTTCAAAAAGGTCTTGTCAATAGACGGAGATAACTACAAGGCGAACTATGAATTAGGTAGAATATATTTAGATCGTTATAACCTATACGATAGTGCAAGTATCTACCTTAATCGTGCAATTACACACCCAACAAAAGATACGATTTACGAATCGTATATGGATTACGCCAAATGTTTACACTTACAGGAAAAATATCCTGAAGCTATCGAATATTACACATTCTTTAAAGAAAACGGACTGGATAACAATGCTTTTGCTGAATTACTAAAGGCAAATATTAACGAACGAATAAAGCAATGTCAATATGCCATAACTACCCGTAAAGAACAAGAACAAAAGTCTATTTTAGTAAAAAATATGGGAGGAAAAGTAAATACTCGCATGAGCGAATACGCTTCCATTTACTTAAATACTTATAACACTCTTTTATATACAACGAGATACAAGGACGAAAAAAAAGAAAAGGAATACAGCGATTATAAATATTATGAAAATGAGTATTTCTTTAACCTGGATACAAGTACACACGGAAATAAACTTACACACAATCAAATAAAAGAACTCAAGAAAAAACACAATGCCTTCGTAAGCAAAAGTTTTGGAGAAGACACAATTATCCTTTACAGAAAAAACAAACTGTGGATTTCTACTATTCAAGACAGCGTTTTTTCTACACCAAAATTAATGGATGAAAAAATTAACTTTTCAGAATATCAGCCTCATGGAGTATTCTCAAAAGACGGGAAAACATTTATCTTTAGTGCAAGAGACAAAGAAAAAGGAAAAGGAGGACTAGACTTATATGAAAGTAAAATGGACGACAAAGGAATTTGGTCAGACGCTGTACTTCTTTCAGATAAAATAAACACCACAAAAGATGAAGACAGTCCTTTTTTGAGCGAAGATGGCAATACGCTTTATTTCTCCTCAAGAGGTCATCAAGGATTTGGCTCATACGATATTTTTAAATCCCAAAAAGTAAATGGAGAATGGAGTATTCCTACAAACTTAGGGTTTCCTATCAACTCGGCCGGAGATGACATTTATTTATCGATTAACAAAAAAGGAAACGAAGGGTATCTTTCTTCTAATCGCTTTGGCGGTAATGGAGCAATGGATATTTACTACCTGCAAGATTTCACAAAACCAACATTCGATTGTACTCCCTATAAAAATCAAGATTTCACCGTTACTTTTGACATCACAAAGAGCATTGACCCTAACAGCGTTGGATTAGACTATAAATGGAATTTTGAAGATGGCAAATACAAATACGGAACTGTTGTTTCCCACACATTCAAATACCCCGGTTTCTATAAAGTTTCTTTAGATGTAATCGATAAAGAAAGTGGAAAAATAGAATCAAAAGAAGAAATTGAAGACATCAATATAGAAGGGGTAGATTTTGTTGGAGTAAAAATGGACAGCATTGGAGAAATAAATAAACCTCAAAAACTAGATGCTTCGGTAACACAATTGAAAGGGAAAGAATTAAAAGATTGTTTTTGGAAAATTGACAACAAAGAATTGGAAAATATTGACACCTCCGTAGTTGACTATACTTTCGACACCGAAGGTTGGCACAATATAGATATTCAAGTAGTAATGTTTGACGACAGTGACGACATTTATGAGACCTATTGTCAAAAGGATTCCATCCGAATTCTATCGTCGGAAGATTTTCAAAAAGCAATAAAACATGCCGAAAGTAAGCTAGATTCAATAAATGAACAACTTTTATCTGACGCAACTATAGATTCTATGTTAACAGCAGGATTAGGATTTCACTTAAACCCCGTTTATTTTAAATTTGATAAATATTACTTGACACAAAAAGCAAAATTAACTTTAGATAGTAATATTTATAAACTTTCTCAACACAGAAACGCCTACATTATTGTTAAAGGTTATACGGATGCTATGGGCTCGGATAAATACAATAAATGGTTATCTGCAAAACGTTCTGCTTCTGTAATGAAATATTTATTAAACCATGGTGTAAAAAAAGAAAGAATAGTAGAAGTTCAAAATTTTGGAGAAAGCAATCCTGTTGCACCAAACACAACCCCTGACGGAAAAGATAATCCAAAAGGAAGACAACTGAATCGTAGAGTTGAATTTCAATTATTAAAACAAAAAAAATGAAGACTTTAATACAATCTATATTTATTTTATTTTCAGCTTTTGCATTTGGGCAGGTTGTTCCGTCTAAATATGAAAACATTGATTTTTTATTGACCTTCGGACAAGGGAGTACACCTAGTTGGGGAGATGACGACCATGTGCAAATCTACTTTTTTGTTGTTCCACAAACAGAAACACGACCTATTTACATCCGTGTTTTCGACCCGAGTACAGGAGGAGAGTTCGATACAAAAAATGGGGCTTTTGATACACAAACGCTATTCACTATCTATGGTGGACAAGGAGCTTATTCTCAAAAAGAAGCCCGTATGATTAATCCTGTAAAAGGATACGATAAGGGGAGAATTATAGACCGAAGAAGATTCTCAAACGAAAGTTCTTTTGATAATAAATGGTACAGTTTTGGTCCAATTAACCCCAAAGAAGGAGAATACTCAGAAGAAATGAAAGGTTATATTTTTAAAGTAATTTGTAAAGGTTTATCCGGTAACGACGGAAACGCTTACCGCTATGCTTTAAGCTATAAATCTGATGCAAACATTCCCGTAGAAGGAGGGAATGTATTTACTTACGAAATGTGTTTTAGACTAAAACCGGGAGTAAAACAAACGGCTCATGTGTATCCTTTTATAAATAAAGATGTCGTAAGCATTGCTCAATTTAATTTTGATGCTGACCACGATGTAAATATGCGACTAACCTCGGTAACAAAAAAATTACATTACGCAAAAGAAAGTGGCGATGGTGAATGGGCATATAGTATTCATAAAATTGATGAAGGTGAAAAAAATACCAGTATTGATTTTCAGCTCATCAAAAAAACAGATGCTTACAACGATATGACTATTTACTTTCTGAATCAATATGATGAAGCCGTTCCTTTTTTCTCGACTCCAATAGGAGGTGTTCCAAAGTATAAGTATAAAATAGACGTTAACTATAAATTTGATTAGTCTCGCCTGTGCAAAAAATCCTGCTCCTCATATCGCTATTTATTTCCACATTTTTATGGGGGCAAAAGTTTAATTTTCAAAATTTTGACCCGGATGAGGTACAAGCAAAATACATATACGACTTTCAACAAGATTCAAGTGGTGCTTTATATATTGCAGGTTCAAAAGGCTTGCTCAAATATGATGGAATTAAATTTCATTTAATTAACAAATATAATTACTTGAAAGAAAACTTTATTTCTCATATTTACATCGACAACAAAAATCAAATTTGGGTAGCCTATTACAATCAAGGAGTAAGCAGATTGATAGAAACCTTTGAAGGGTACAACAGTCAATATTATGACATTCCTTCGGTACTCTCTATCACGGAAGATTCATTAGGTATAAAAATCATTACTTCCGAATCTAAAATCGGTCGTTATAATTCAGAAACTAACGATTTTGACTTCTCTCTAAACGAATTAACTGCTTTAGGAGTACGAAAAGAGGTAATTCTTGCCAACAACAAAAGTGTTTACCTAACTGATAACGGGATTTATTATTTGGATAAAAATGACCAATACCAAGCAATCGAGGGTACGGAGTACGCTTACATTAAAATCATTAAGGAAAATACGGTAACCAACACCTTTGCCTTTATAGTAAATAATGAATTAAATATCTATCAATATACAGACAGACTAAGAAAAATCAACTCAATCCCTTTAACAAAGCTTTGGCTAACTACTAAAATTACCGACATGGAATTTGGTAAAGAAAAAATAGTGCTTACAACCTTAGGAGAAGGTCTTTATGAATTAAACTTTATTGACCAACGCTTGCAAGCGTATAGTTACACCAACTTTAAAAAAGAAAACGGGCTAAGAAGTAATAACCTGCAAAGCGTTTACCTTGATAAAGATGAAAATCTTTGGATTGGATATTACGGAGACGGAATATCATTGTTTACGAACAAACGAACATTATGGTATGACAAAACAACAGGACTAGCTGACGAGAATATTCTTTGCGTAACAATTTACAAAGGGAAATTAGCAGTAGGAACGGATAAAGGTTTTTCTGTTATTGATTTTAATGATATTACCAATTTTAACGCTTCGACTTCTTTTATAGATGACAGAGTAAAATCTATCTATACTTTTGACGAAACTCTTTGGATTGGAACGGATAACAATGGTTTATTTTATATGAAAAACGGTAAAATAATACCGTTTCATTTTAAAACACTACAGATACAACCGCAAACGGTTAACTGTATTGTAATTTACGATAATAAACTCTATGTTGGAACCAATAACGGGCTTTTTACACATGACTTTAGTAACGGCAAAGAAATTCACCTTGGTACAAATCAAGGATTAGTTCATAATGTTATCGAATATATTTTTATTGACTCAAAAGGTCGATTTTGGTTTGACTCTCCTGTTAGTCCAATATATTCCTACTATGATGGTGAATTTACGCTGTATAAAGATATTGAAGGTTTCGACAGCTATGAGTTATCCCAAATATTTGAAACAAAAGATAAAGAAGTTATCTTCTCTACAATGGGAGATGGTATTTTTGTATTGAAAAAGGATACATTTACACATTACTATAGAGGAAATTGTGAAATATTATCAGACTACGTTTATTTTGTCGTTGAAGATATAAATCATCAAATATGGCTAGGGCATAAATATGGTTTGACTAAATTTAATGAGGATACAAAAGAGTTTACCCAATATCGGCAAGAAGATAATCCTTTATTAAAAGGAATTAACCCAACCGCATATCAACTTTCTGCCGATAACACCCTTTGGGTTGGAACAGAGAGCGGATTAGTAAAATTAAACACCGAAAACTTAGTTAATGAAAAACAAATACCCTCCGTTACTTTTAAAGGTGTAATTATAAATGATACTTTAGTCTTAAATCAAAATGAAATTACTTTACCTTTTTCAGATTATCAATTAGATTTCCGTTACCAAGCTATAAACCTTACCAATCCTGAAGAAATTTCTTATCAATATAAACTAGACGGTTTTGACAAAAAATGGAATGCTGTATCATATGAAAAACTATCTGCAAAGTATCAATCAGTTATTGACGGGGACTATGTATTTAGACTAAAATCTTGTCTAGAAAATTCATGCAATGAGAAAGAAATTAATATTAAAATTCATATTGCAAAGCCTTTTTGGAAAACACCTACAGCTTTTATACTTTCTTCATTAATTATACTCGGCTTGTTCTTTTTAATTATTTATGTGGTTAGTGCTACCAAAAACAAACAAAATAGAATACTGGAAACAAAAGTAAAAAGAAGAACGATAGAACTCTCAAAAGTTAATCGCTTGGTAGAGCACAAGAACAAAGAATTGGAAAAAACAAATGAAGAAATCAACCAACAGAAATTAACTTTGGAGGTTAAAAACAAAGAAATTGATGACAGCATTCAATATGCTAAGAAAATACAACGAGCATTTATTTTAAAAGATGAGTACGCAGAATGGGAAAAATACTTTTCCAAAACATTTATTTTTGATAAACCTCGTGATATTGTAAGTGGCGATTTCTACTGGGGACATAAAACGGATAAATATATTTATATTGCTGTTGCAGATTGTACGGGACACGGAGTTCCCGGAGCTATGCTAAGCATGTTGGGAATTGCTTTTATGGATCAGATAATGATTCAAAAGCCAAATATAGACACAAACCAACTCTTAGATGAACTTCGCGAAAAAATGATTAATGAACTTTCTCACCAAGATAAAGGAATGATGATGAAAGAAGGAATGGATATAAGCTTGGTTAGAATAGATATTCATACTAAACAACTTCAATGGTCAGGAGCAAACAATCCTCTGTATATCATTCGTAAAAAAAATAGAATCGGGAAAAATTTTGTGAATTGTAAAATTACAGAAAGCAATGATGGCTATATTCTCGCTGACTTTAGACCGGACAAACAACCAATAGGTTTTATACACGAGTCTAAACCATTTAATAAAATCGAAATACAACTACACAAAGAAGATGCTATTTATCTCTTTTCTGATGGATATGTTGATCAATTTGGAGGACCTCGATATAAAAAATTTATGAGCAAACGTTTTAAACCTTTATTACTTTCAATTCATAAACTGAGTAGCGAAGAACAAAAGAAGGTTTTAGATGAAACACTTGCTAATTGGCAAGGCGATAAAGACCAAATTGACGACATCTGCATTGTAGGTGTTTGTATTTAATTTAAGCTGGATAAGACTCTTTTATCTATAAAATGAAATTCTAAAAAATGCTATTTAAAAAAATAAATCCAATACTTGAACAATCGTTAAATAATCGAGGTATAAACGAATTAACTTCTCTACAAAAAAAAGTTATCCCCCTATTTAAAAGTGGGAGAAACTTACTGGTTATTGCACCAAAAAACAAAGGAAAAACAACGGCAATCTTGATGAGTGTTATTCAGAAACTAAAAGCTAAGGCTACGGGTGACAATCCCAAGGTTCTAATATACGTAAAAGACAAGGCTCGTGCTATGGAATTAGAGGAACTATTTAATCCTCTTTTAAAACCAACAGATTTAAGACTATATACCGTTTTAGAGGAACATCATATTTACAATCAAAAAGACAACATTTACATGGGGACTGATATTGTAATAGCGACTCCAAGAAGATTGAATAAACTTTATTTTCAAAATGGAATTAACCTCAACGAACTTAATACGATTATTATTGAAAATGCAAATTTTCTAAAAAATAATTCTTTCTTGACCGACATCAACCGAGTAATACAGAGTGCTCCTAAAACTCAGCGTATAGTTTTTGCTGAGAAAAATGGAACTGAAATCCAGCGAGCCAAGAATCTATTTTTAGAACCTACACAAGAAGTGGTTTCATTAGAATAAAATACAGTTCTACTCAAAACTTTCTTAATAATAAACCTATAAGGTTTTTATTACTTGTTAAAATAGATTCGGAACATCCATGTCTAGCTTGTGTTTTCGTTAAGAAAAATAAAACACATCTAATATTTTACCCAATAACTTTCATCACCCACAAAGAAAATAACGTTTGACTAGCAAGATTGTGTTTTAGAATTTAATACCTTTGTAACCATGAGTGATGCAATACAACACGAGTGCGGAATTGCTCTTCTGAAATTGAAGAAACCGCTGGATTTTTACTACCAAAAATACGGAACAGCCTTTTACGGATTAACTAAAATGTATCTCCTCATGGAGAAACAGCATAATAGAGGGCAAGATGGAACGGGCATCGTAAATATAAAATTTGATATACCTCCTGGCACGCGTTACATTAGTAGGCATAGAAGCGTTGCTCAACAACCTATTCAAGATTTGTTTTCGTATGTCAACAAGCGATTCAAGGAATTAGAACTGAAAGATCCGGACAAATTAAAAAATCCGGAATGGCTAAAACAAAATGAAGCTTTTACCGGAGAATTGTTTTTAGGTCACTTACGTTACGGTACATATGGGAAAAACAGCATAGAAAATTGCCACCCTTTCCTTAGAACCAATAATTGGATGACTAAAAATCTGGCTTTAGCAGGTAACTTTAACTTAACAAATGTTGATGAATTATTTGATTTATTAGTCAACATTGGTCAACACCCTAAACAAAAATCTGATACAATAACTGTATTGGAGAAAATAGGACATTATTTGGACGAAGAAAATCAACGATTGTTTAAGCAATACAAGTCAAAAGGATATTCTTATACTGAAATATCGGAATTGATTGCTAAGAACATTGATATTAGTTCTATTTTAAAACAATCGTCTGTTGATTGGGATGGAGGGTACGTTATGGCTGGATTAATCGGTCACGGAGATGCTTTTGTTCTTCGAGACCCCAATGGTATTCGTCCTGCATTTTGGTATGATGATGAAGAAATAACCGTAGTCGCATCTGAACGACCGATTATTCAAACTGCTTTTAATCTAAAATGGGAGAAAATTAAAGAAATTACACCCGGAAGTGCTTTAATTATTCCTCGTCATGGAAAAGTTGAAGAAAAAATTATAAACCCAAAACAAAAAGAAACTCAATGTTCTTTTGAACGAATTTACTTTTCCAGAGGAACAGACAAAGATATCTATCAAGAGCGTTTAGAATTGGGGAGATTGATTACTCCAAGAGTCCTAAAAGCAATTAATTACGACTTACGAAACTCTGTTTTCGGGTTTATTCCCAATACTGCCGAAGTTGCTTATTTAGGTATGCTGAAAGAAACCGACAGTTATCTAAATAAAACAAAACTTGAAGACATAAAAAAACTGGGGAAAAACCCAAAGGAAGAAGATTTACTCAATATTCTTTCTGTTCGAACACGTGCTGATAAGGTCATGGTAAAAGACGCAAAACTGAGAACTTTTATCACACAAGATGACGCTCGTGATGACATGGTTGCTCACGTTTATGATATAACCTACGGCTCGGTAAACCGAAACACTGATAATCTTGTTGTTTTAGATGATTCTATCGTAAGAGGGACTACCTTAAAACAAAGTGTGATTAGAATACTTGACCGATTAGAGCCAAAGAAAATTGTAGTCGTATCATCCGCACCTCAGATTC
>JALTUD010000007.1 GCA_027047735.1 Flavobacteriales bacterium
TTTCCGTTTTGTACGATCGAACCAAATGTAGGAACAATTACCGTTCCCGATGAAAGAATTAATGAATTGGAACGTTTAGCAAATCCTGAACGGGTATTGCCCACGACTATTGAAATTGTAGATATTGCAGGATTGGTAAAAGGAGCACACAAAGGCGAAGGATTGGGAAATCAATTTTTGGCAAACATAAGAGAGGTTGATGCTATTATCCACGTAGTTAGATGTTTTGATGATGATAATGTTATCCATGTAGATGGTAGCGTTGATCCTGTAAGAGATAAAGAAGTTATAGATATAGAGCTACAACTAAAAGACTTGGAAACGGTAGAGAAAAGATTGAGCGGAATTTCAAGAAAAATAAAAACAGGTGATAAAGAAGCCTTGAAACAACATGCTGTTTATGAGCTGTTAAAAGAAACTTTAGAATCCGGTAAATCAGTACGATCCTTAGATTTTGACGAAGATAAACAACTAATCGTTGATGAGTTGCAATTGATTACAGCAAAGCCTGTTATGTATGTTTGTAATGTGGACGAAGCCTCTGTAAAAAATGGTAACAAATATGTTGATGCACTTAAAGAATCGGTTAAAGATGAAGGTGCGGAAGTATTGGTTTTAGGTGCTGCAATCGAGGCTGACATCAACGAATTGGAAACATATGAAGAGCGTCAAATGTTCTTGGAAGACCTTGGGTTAGACGAACCCGGAGTGAGTAAGTTGATTAAATCTGCTTACAAATTATTAAATTTATATACCTACTTTACCGTTGGCGTAAAAGAAGTGAGAGCGTGGACAATTACCAAAGGAATGACCGCACCACAAGCGGCGGGTGTAATTCACTCGGATTTTGAAAAGGGTTTTATCCGTGCCGAAGTAATCAAGTATGAAGATTTTATAAAATATGGTTCGGAAGCTAAAGTAAAAGAAGCAGGGAAACTACAAGTAAACGGGAAAGATTACGTGGTTGAAGATGGAGACATCATGCACTTTAGATTTAATGTTTAACAAGCTCATTCAAACCGGGCAAAAAAATGCAATTACAATAATTTGCTTATATTCTTTAAAACTCTTATTTTTACGCACTTAATGCACAATTTAATATGAAAACTACAATTAATTTAACACTATTATTGACCTTTTTAATCAGCCTTTCTTTTTCCTGCAAAAAATATGAGGAAGGAGGAAATAATTTTAGAGCGAGAAAAAAATTAACTGAAAAAAAATGGAAATTCGATTATGCTTCCGATAATGACACTTTGTTTGCTATTATGGACAGATGGAAAACTATCGAATTTAAAAAGAATGGCGACTTTGTTATTAATGGACAAAAATGGGGCGAACATACTATATATCCAAGACAGCAAAATTTAAGTTTTGAAACATATACTGATTCGAATAACATATTCGCTGATAGTGTTGCTATTTTAAATACTTTAGCTTTTAGCCATTCATACCCTTCAGCTTCAGCTTTAGCTTTAGCTTTAGCACATCCATCTCCCCCTTTTGGCTTTTCTTTTAATATTCAAAAATTAACAAAACATGAACTTTGTATTTACTTACATTCTACAAATCATAAAGTTTACTACCATGCAGATTAATCCCTCTACTTTTTACGCTCTATTTTTCGCTTACTTTTTAAACAACTTCGGTTATACACAAAACCTTCCCCCTTCAAACATTTGTATATATGACCATTCAGAAACAATTGATTTTCATTAAACTTTACGTATAATTATTTTCAGGGAGTATAATAATACGAGAGTTCGAACGTTGAGTAACCGATGAAGTTTTATTTAGCAATTATTGGTTTATTATATGCTTTCTTTTCGTTCTCTCAAATCGGAGGTGAAAGCACCTATCAATTTTTAAATTTTAAGAGCTCGGCAAGAATTGAAGGTGCCGGTGGTTATTTGATAACCATCAAAGATACTGATGCAACATTGGGGATTGAAAATCCCGCATTACTTAACAGAAAGATGCACGGTTATCTTTCGATGGACTATACCAGTCAATTTGCGGGTGCGGGATACGGTTTTGCCTCTTATACAAAACACATAACCAATGTGGGAACATTTAACGGAAGTTTGCTTTTTGCAAACTATGGCAAGTTTACCTACACAGATGTTGAGGGCAAAAAAGGAGGGAATTTCACCGCAAGTGATTTTGATTTAAGAGTTTCAATGGGACGACCTGTAAATGAAAGGTTTTCTGTTGGTGGCAATATAAATCTATTGGCAAGTTTTTATGAATCGTATAATTCGTTTGGTGTTAGCTCTACCGTAGGCGGACATTACGAAAATAAAGAAAAGAAATTATATGCCGGATTAGTAGTCAAAAACATTGGCGTCCAATTAAAATCATACACTAAAAAGAACAGGGAAAAACTTCCATTCAATGCTGTAATTTCGGTTTCTAAAAGATTAGCTCACGCTCCTTTTCGGTTTACCATAACTTATCACAATCTGCAACGCTTTAACTTGTTGTATTTTAACAACAATGCTCCTGCGGAAAAAGACCCGTTAACCGGAGAATTAATTATTCCGAAACCGCCCTCGTTTACCAAAAAATTAGTGCAACACTTTATTGTAGGAGGTGAGTTATTGTTTACTGAAAATTTTAACATACAATTTGGCTATAACCATTTTATCCACACAATGAACAGAACTATAGCTAAAGCCGGTGCCACCGGATTTTCTTGGGGAATAGGATTTAAAGTGAAACGTTTTCATATAGCTTACGGGATGGGAAAAAGACATATCGGCGGGGCAAATAATCACGTTACCATTTCTACAAGTATTGGAAAACCGATAGAGGAAGAAGATACTTTTTACCGGCAGTTTAAATAGTACCTTAAATCCATTTTATTTGCACTTACCTCAACTGCGTTAGGGATTGTATCCCTAACGCAAGTATAATGAGCACTATAAAGTGTTTTTGTTTCCTTTATATTTCTTCAAAAATTATTTCCATAGCTCGGCTATGCAAAGAATTTTTTCATCATCTAAAGAAACTAAAACTCACTTTCTATGCACTCATTCCACTTGCGTTAGGGATAGAACGGCGT
>JALTUD010000008.1 GCA_027047735.1 Flavobacteriales bacterium
GAATAAAAATTTTGCATAGCCCCAGCTATGGAAAATTTTTATGAAGACGGATAAGGAATCAAAAAACGCTTTATATCGTCTATTTTGCTCGTGTTAGGGATAAGTCCCTAACGCAAGTGGAATGAGTGCAAGAAAGTGAATTTTAATATCTCTACACAATGAATATCCTGCTTTTCGATTTAAGATTTATTGATTGATATTTGCAATAATGAAAGAAAATGCGTACTTTTCTAAAACCTTAAACCCACTATGTTATGATAAGAAACTTACTGTTTACATTTTTTTGTGCAAGTTCGGTACTTGTTTTTGCTCAACCCAACAACAACGGTAAACTCGACCAAATAGAAGAATTTACCACCTATTCTACCATTCCTTTTACCATGCCTGATGGGGTAAAATTAATGACCGATGTCTATTTACCGATAACATCCGATAGTTTAGTAACCACCATTACCATTTCAGGAACGGATTATACCGTAGAGATTATACCTAAAGGAACACAGCTTTTTGTATATGATTCCGTTGGAGGTCAAGTCAATACAAATCCCTATCAATTACCTATGGTATTAACTAGAACCCCTTATGGGAAAGGAGATTATGACGGATTTGCTATTTTAATGAATATTTTAGGTTTTTCTTATGCGTTGCAAGATATGAGAGGACGCTACGAGTCCGAAGGTGTTTATTATCCAATGTACAGTGATGGGTGGAGAAAAGATGCTTATCACCCAAACGTATCACACGTGTTAGATATAACACCTTTAAACAGTCCTCATAACTCTATCTATCACGAAGATGGAAAAAACACCGTAAAATTCATTATGGATAGCCTTTACCAAGGTTATGATTTAGACCATAATGATACCATAGACTTAGTGGATAAAGTGTATAACGGAAGTTTGGCTATGTTTGGAGCTTCGGCTTTGGGAAATACTCAGTATCAAGCCGCTTCCGCTTTTCAACAAAATACACAACAAGACGGATTAAAAGGATTATTGCCGATAGTAGCAACGTTAGAATATTTTAATTCAACCGTACAAAATAACGGAGTATTCAGAAGAGCCTTAACACAAGGTTGGATAGAAGGACAGATGCGTGATGTTGTGGATACTATTCCTTCGGATACAAGTGTACAAAACAACATTCATTCTATTTTCGATTACGGAGGAATTTCGGGGGATTCAATAATGAGTTTGGGTGTCGATCAATTTTCTGTGATACAAGATGATAACGGCTATTCAGCAATGTATCCGAATTATCATTATCGTATGGATATGGACGGCTCTTATGCTCCCGTTGATGCTAACGGTGAATCTGATGCTAATGGCAATTTTAGCAGATATACCAATTTAGCTTTGCCAATTTATCATCTTACGGGATGGTGGGATATTTTTATTAACGGACAAATAGAAACCTACCAACATATTATGGATAACAACGATGTTTCTGTACAGCAAAATCAAAAATTAGTAATTGGGCCTTGGACACATCGAACTATCGGGCAAGATACAGTAGCGGATATAGTTTATCCGCAAAGTGTTTTTGATGTAAGAGTTGCCGGAAATGTTCGGAATGTAGGGACTGATAACCTAAATGAAGTGGTGCAAGGTGAAGTTGTAGCATGGTTACGGTATTTATTAAATTATGAAACAGGAAAGGAATTGGGAGAACCAAAGGTCTTGATTCCCGAAAGTCATACATGGCAAAATATCGGAACGAACGATGTTCGTGTACCTTCGCAAGATTACTATATTGCCTATTCTGATTTTTTAAATTATTTAAGTGGGTTTACTGATTTAATAGCTATGCCTATTGAAATAAGGAGTGGAAATAATATTATTCCTTACTCAATTGATTTACCAGCCGATACAACGGCTCAAACTCAAGGGCAAACACCGCTGGGAACACCGGCAACTCCACAGGTTGATTTTTCAGAAATCCCTAATATTCGCTATTATGTGCCCGGTCCGGTAAATGATGGTATCGCTCAAAACCAAGGGGTGGGAAATTATTGGACCTCAACCGATGTCTTTCCTTTGAATAATGGGGTAGAAGATGTGGCTTTCTATCTACATTCTTCCGGTGTGGTAGATACTTTATCTCCTAATTCTGTTGAAACACCTTTAAGTTATACCCATAATCCTGATGTTCCGGTGTTTACCGTAGGTGGAGGTAATTTAGCCGTACCGACACCTCAATTAGACAGAGTAAGTGCAGGACCAATGAATTACGCTGACCCTAACTTTGCTTCGTACACAATGGATAGACCTGATGTACTTCAATTTGAAACCGATTTTATAGAAGACTCCTTGTCCATAGTCGGTATTCCTAAAGTGAAATTGTATGCGAGTACAACTCCTACGGGAGCAAATCAAGGGCTAACGGATACCGATTTTTTTGTGCGGATTTTAGATGTTTACCCGGATGGTAGAGAATATTTTGTAGTGGAGGGAGCAATCAATGCCAGAGCAAGGGATTATGCAAGGTCATTGGCTGACGGAAATGAAAACATACAAGCACCTTATACAAATATAAATATCGGTCAAACTTATGAGTTTGAATTTAATATGTTGCCGATAGCTTATACTTTCGGACATCAACATAAAATGAAAGTGCTTATCAGTAGTAGTAATTGGCCTCGTTACCAAAGCAATCCTAATTTGCCAATTGAAGATGGAGAGTTCTTTAGAAGAGAGCCAAACGATGGTAAAACATATACTTTCAATGGTGTAGTAATGTCTCCGCGTAGTGCAGAACAGTCGATATTTTTCTCACCGAATGAGCCTACGCAGATTGTTTTGCCTGTGAAAAAAGAAATGAGTTTTGTAAGTGTTGAAAACAATGAAGATATAAAAATCAATGTTTATCCTAACCCGACAGAAGATAAAGTATGGATAGATGTAGTCGGAGAATCGTCATATAAGTGTCAAATCTCCACTATTACAGGGGAAGTTGTTCAAAACATTAGGTTGAATTCCGGACGTAACCGAATAAATTTAGTACCTTTGCCAAGTGGAGTTTATTTTATTGAACTAATAAGTAGTAAGGGAGATAGAATTACA
>JALTUD010000009.1:0-7057 GCA_027047735.1 Flavobacteriales bacterium
AACAAACTGTTTGTTCAATGGTATTGCTCATGCTCGGCAATACATGAATATGATATTCTACTAAGCTATCACATCCACCCGCATTGATTAAGGTATCGTTATAAACTCCTGATTGAGTAATACTCATACCATTTATAACAATACTATCGTTTGAGCAAATCGTATCGAATACAACTGCTGATGTAGGCTGTACAACTTCTAAGGTCATTTCTACAATACTATCACAACCTCCTGTTGCTGTAAAAGTTTCTACATAAACACCGGTTTGTGTTAATATTTGCGAACCAAAGATAACACTATCACCTCCGCAAATAATATCTTCAACTTGAAGTGTATCGGTAGCACCAACAATCAAATTCAAGGTAGAGATGCTATCACAACCATTTGCACCTTGTAAAGTTTCCGAATACGTCCCTGATTGGTAATATGCAACACCACCGAATACAACGCTATCCCCTGTACAGATAAACTCTGTAATTGTAGTTGTTTCAACCGGTTTTACAAATAAACTTAATTTAATGATACTGTCGCAACCATTTGCCGAAACCAATGAATCGTAATAAACACCGGATTGGCTATAAGTTTGACCGTTAAAAGTGTAAGGAGAGTTAGCACAAGTAGTATCAGCTATTTCCGTTACTACTGACGGAAGTACCGTTACATTTACCGTTACAAGACTATCACAACCTCCTTGGTTCATTAAATTAAAAGTATAAACACCCGTAGAGTCAAAACTCTCGTAAGTATTCCCGAT
This sequence comes from Flavobacteriales bacterium, assembly GCA_027047735.1. Classification (GTDB taxonomy): domain Bacteria; phylum Bacteroidota; class Bacteroidia; order Flavobacteriales_D; family Parvicellaceae; genus S010-51. The sequence goes on from JALTUD010000009.1 coordinate 755, forward strand.
CATAATTGAGTCTCCCGCACAAATTGTTTGGTTTATTGAAACACTGTCAGAGTTTAAATTTGTAATGGTTACCACATTTGAACTAACTGTTCCTCCACAAGTACCCGTTGTATAAAAATCAGCTGAAATAACCGTTGTTGCGGTTGAGTCATTAACAGCAAAAATGTACGTTAAAGAATCTCCTCCGACTGCTACACCATTGTTATACCATTGAATACTTCCGTTTGCCGGTGATACCGATGCCATTGCATTTACTGTATCGCCAATACAAGCTGACATAGAAGTAACCGAAACAGAAACACTTCCTGTCGAATCATTAATAACAACCGTTACGGTATCGGTATTTTCACAACCAAAAGCATCTACTCCCGTAACCACATAATCCATTGTTGAATCCGGTGCGAAAGCTACGGAGTCTTGTACGTTATTATTCCACGAATAAGCATTTGCACCTTGTCCGTATAGTATGACAGAAGAACCGTTACAAATGGTGTCTTGAGAAGCATTTGCTGTAACGTTAGGAAGCGGATTAACCGTCAATTCTAAAGTAACAACACTATCACAACCATTGATGTTTTGAAAAGTTTCTTGGTATGTCCCTGCCGTTGTCAACGTTTGTGAACCGAACACAAAAGAATCTCCCATACAAATACTATCAAAAACAGTAATCGAATCATTTGGAATGACCGTAAGTGTAATTGCATTAGAAACTGCTGTTGTTCCACAAGTGGAAGAAGATGTTACTTCACAAGTAATTACATCTCCATTATTCGTGAAATTAGCTAACGAATTATACGTCTGTAATCCTGTTCCTACATTATTACCGTTTCTTTTCCATTGGAAAGTCGGGCTCATTCCCCCATTAGTAACCGCTGCTGTAAAAGATGTTCCTTGCCCTTCACAAAGGATTGAATCCGGTGTTGAAATCGTAATGGTTGGTACTATGGTATTCTGAACAATTACTTTTACAGAATCTTCTCCTAAACATCCGTTTGCATCTTCTCCCAACACAACGTAAGTTGTTGTAGTTGACGGCGACACATAAGAGCTATCGTTTACGTTATTACTCCAAACATAAACCACTCCACCTGTTGCATAAAGCAATACCGAATCTCCCGAACACATAAGACCTGAAGATGCTACAGCAGTGATATTAGGAAGTGGATTAACCGTTAGGTTATATACAATTAAACTGTCGCAACCTCCCATATTTTGAAGTGTATCATAATAAGTTCCTGCTTGACTTAAATAATTCCCGTTAAACAAAACACTGTCTCCCGCACAAATAGAGTTGTTTAAATTCGTAGTATCGTTTGTACAAGGAATATGACAAGAAGAAGCGTGCATCCCAATATTTGAGAAATCATTTATCGGGAAACCATTCCATTCAACAGAGGGATCAAAGGAAAGAGGTGCAGGAACACCTTGCTGAACTGAAGGCTTTCTGCGAAGAGTTCTATCTTTTGTTGACACTCCGTTACCTGTCCAACCTCCACTTCCCGGGTTTTGACCAATAACACCGATAACATCTATATTTTGTGGAAATGTTGTATTTACTAAAGTAATAGCATCATTCCCATTAAATGAAATGTATCCGGAAATTGTATCGGCTAGAGCTTTTAAACTTGAGGTAGCAGAGGAATGAACAATAACATAAACACTATCGGGTGCTAACATTCCGTTTAATTGCAATCCGCCACTCAAACCACCGCTTGGTATAGAAGCTCCGTTAGGAAATAAATAGACCTTATAGTTGGACAGATCTATCGCTTGATTAGAAGCGTTGTAAATCTCCAAAGCCTTATTGCTTCCTGAACCTTCTACATATTCCGAAAAGTATAAATCGGAGCAGGGTGTCTGTGCTTTGGCTGTATAAAACAAGCCGATTAAAGCAAACGCCAGTAGTAACTTTGACGTCATAATTGTACTAATTTTCATAATTTTATTTTGATAATTTTTGCAAAGGAAAACTATTCTAATTTGTTTTATGTTAACAAATTGTTAAGTCTGTCTATTTGTTGTTTATCAACCTCCCCCTATTAGTGTATTCGTTATAAAAAAGTCAAAACATTTCTATAACCATAGAGGTATTTTGACTTTTCATAACAAAATCACTTGCGGATTTAATGTTTACCTCAATAAAACTTCTTTCATCACTGATTTATTTTCAATTACTAGTTGAACAAAATAAATTCCCTTTGGTAACGATTCATCAATTATAAATGTAATCTGTTGTTCACCTGCAATCCTAAAACCATTCGATAAGGATGCTACTTTTTGACCATTAGGATTAATTAAATTTACACTTACAAATGCTTCTTTCGTCAAATTAAATTTTAATGATACTTTATCTATTATTGGATTAGGATATAACTCAAGCGATGAAAATAATTCATTTTCTTTTATCAAAGTAGTACTATTACTGCTAACCGTAATATTAGTTAGTGAAGTGTCATTTGGACAAACATTATTACTACTAATCAATTCAACTTGGTATGTTCCTACAGATGTGTAATTATGAAAAGGATTAGTAGCTGTAGATGTATTACCATCTCCAAAATCCCACAAATAAGAAGTAGCTCCTGAACTTTGGTTTGTGAAATATGCAGTAGCATTAGGTAAAGTTAAGCTATTAGAAACTACGGTAAAATGGGAAATAGGCTGAGTCAAAATCGTAAAAGTTTGAGATGATGAGTGTGAACCTCCTGAGCCAACAGCTACTAAGGTAACACTATAAGTCCCTGAGTTTTGAAATATTACTGTTGGGTTAGTTGCTGTTGACGAAGATAAAACACCTCCGTTAGCACTCCAACTATAAGATGTTGCGTTACTAGAATTATTGACTAATTGAATTGTTTCTCCGGCACAATAAGTTGTAGTATTGGATTGCGTAGTAAAACTCGACGTTGGAGAATTTACATTAGAAACAACTATTGTTGAGGTATAAGAACTACCTTGACAATTTGCGTTAGATGCAATTAAAGATACCGTATAGGTTCCGGATGAAGTATATGTATGTGAAGGGTTGACAGCTGTAGAGGTATTACCATCTCCGAAATCCCATAAATAGGACGTAGCGCCATTACTTTGATTGGTAAAATTAACAGTTGCATTGGGTAACGTTACATTCGTTGAACTTGCACTAAATTGTGAAGTAGGTTGTGCTACTATGGTAAAAGTTTGAGATGATGTACTCGAACCACCGGAACCTGTAGCTGTCAAGGTTACAGTATATGTTCCTGAAGTTGGAAAAGTTACTGTAGGATTAGCTGCAGTTGATGAGGAAAATCCCCCTCCCGTAGAACTCCAATTATACGATGTTGCATTGCTTGAATTATTAACCAATTGTATAGCTGTTCCCGCACAGTAGGTCGTTGTATTTGATTGTGTTGAAAAACTTGACGTAGGAAGCGTTGCAGCAGGAGTCAGAATCAAGTTGTGTGAGACCATATTATCCCCACCTGTACTTCCATTTCCATTAACCCCTAAACCTACCGAAAACAAATATAGAGAATTTGTAGCATTTGTAGGAGCTGTCCAATTAAATGTTGCGACACTTGATGATGAAATCCTTTGTGAATGACTTACATTACTGGGACTATGAATGGAGGTAGTCGGATGAACAACACAGTTAGATGACGGATTAGAAAAAGAACCGGCTACAGTAGAGCTTGATGTATTTCCATCGTTTATTTCCAAATCAAAACCATAATAGCTGTACCCCGTTACATTGTAGGTAATTGTATAAGTCTGTCCCGGCACATACGTATTATTAACAAAAGAGGGAGAAACAGTCATATTTACTGTTGGGGTAGCAGCTCCTCCTCCGTGACAATTCAAACAGGTGTATGGACCATCGGGAACAGAGCCTGTATAAGCACTAAGACCACCGGGATATCTTCCATCATGTAAGGTTGGACACCCACCATGAGAGGTTATTTCCATAACGGCATTTTCTGAAGGTTTAAATGAAAAAAGAGACAATAAGGAAATTCCCCCTACTATCGCAAATGTTTTTGAGGTAAATTGTTTCATTACTTATTTTTTTTGGTTTCAATGGCTAAATTACAATTTTATTTAGAAATTCCAAATTATAGAAGTGATTGATTTTCACAACCTTAGTTTCTATACAATTATTTAAACTGAAGTATCTAGGTATTTCCGGTTTTGAGCGTAAAGATAGCACGACCACTGCCATTAATTGATACTATTTTAACATTGAAACAAGTCTAATAAAGCATTTTATTCATCGTCTAAAGAAACTAAAACTCTCTTTCTTTCGACTCTTTTCAAAATTCAAATGGCATGACTATTTCAATAATCCTTACATCCGCAAGTGAAGTTCTATTTCGTGTGCGTTAGGGATAGTAGTGGCATCCTTTTGTGTTGTTGCATATATGCAACACAAAAGATATAACGGATAGCCCGACCTTTACGGCGTTAAAAAGTAATGTAGTGCAACGGAATTGCTTTTTTATGCTGTAAAGGGAACGCCCAAATCTTCTTTATTTTTCAAATAGCATTACGCTTTCTATATGGGAGGTATGAGGGAATTGATCGACTAATGATACTTTTTTCAGCTGATAACCTGCCGATTTTAATTCGATGGCATCGCGGGCTTGTGTTGCCGGATTGCAACTGACATATACAATTCTGTTTGCTCCTAATTTGATAACTTTTCTTAGTGTTTTAGGTGCTATCCCTCCTCTTGGCGGATCGAGTACGATGGTTCCGATTTTCCCTTCGTATTGTGGATAATTCAACAGGAATTTACCGACGTCTGAGGCATAAAATTCTACGCCTTCTACCCCGTTTAACCGTGCGTTTCGTTTGGCATTTTCTATTGCGGATTCTACAATATCCACTCCGATAATTTGTGCGTTTTCGATTTGTGATGCCAGCAATTGCCCGATTGTTCCCGTTCCGCAAAACAAATCCATAATGACTTGGTTGTTGAGGTCGTTCTCCTCTGTGGCATAATCGATGACTTTTTGATAGAGTTTTTCGGCACTCGAAGGATTGGTCTGAAAGAAACTTTGCATACTGATTTCAAAATTCAACCCCAAAACCCGCTCGATAATCATTGATTTCCCCCAAGCGGTGTCGCTAGGTCCTTTTTCCAATTTTGCACGGTCGGCAACATCGTCATTTATGGTGTGGATAAATCCTGCTAAACGTTTCCCTAACAGCTTTTGCAAAAAGGCTACAAATTCTTGTGTATCGAACTGCTCTTTTCCTTTTGAGGAAGTTACCAAATTGATAAGTAACTCATCATCGGCAAAACTTTTACGCACAACCAAATGTCTGAAAAATCCTGTTTTCTTAGGTGGATGCCACGCAGGCAAACCTGTTGCTTGAAGATATTCTCTGATTTTTTTCAATCCGTTTTCCAACTCTGCATCAAATAATCCTGATTCTTTATCTAAATTTTCGACTTTCCACCACGTTCCGCGATGCTTGAATCCCAAAGCAAAATCGTCTATCTCCTCATCTATGTGAATATCGTGTCGAATCTCCGAAAAGGAGTACTCCATTTTATTTCGATAATTGTAATCTTTGGGCGAGGCTATGTATTCGTCAAACAATGAACGGACTTCTTTTATCTGACCTAATTTTTCAAATAGATTAAGCGTTGTTTCTTTTTTGTAGCTTCTTTGTTTTTCGATAGGCAACGTAATATAAGGTGCTCCGGAAATCGGTTGAAACGGAACTTCCACTTCTTCGGGAGAATGTTCAAGCACCTTTAACAATCGAGCTTCTGCATGTTTTTTACGCTTTTTGGTGATTTGTACTTCTACTTTTTGCCCCGGTATGGCATTGGGTATAAAAACCACAAAATTTCCTTGTTCTGTTTCCACCCGTGTAAGCCCTTTCCCCCCAAACGCCATATCTTGCACCGTTAAGGCTAACTTCTCTCCTTTTTTTAACTTCATTTTTCTTTTTATTTTCAAAAAATCAATATCCCCAAAGCAATCCCTGCTACTATCAACAATATATTTTTTAATTTATCGTGCTGGTGATGATATTCTTCAAACACCAATAAAGTGGTAATGTGCATCAACATTCCCGTTGTAATCGCCAACAAAATAGTACTTGCTTCTCCCAACCAATCGACTGATTGAAGAAGGATTCCGGTTTCCGCACCTAATGGCGACATAAGCGAAAACAACAAAAACAACAGTAAAACTTGTCGCTTTTTTAATTCTGCTTGCAATAAGAACAACATCAGTACAATTGATACGGGAATTTTATGTCCGACTATCGCCCACAAAAAAACACCGGAAAAAGCACCCTGTGTTTCTA
>JALTUD010000009.1:7067-9814 GCA_027047735.1 Flavobacteriales bacterium
GTATTTGTATTACGGCATGTTCGTGTCCGACGTTCAAAACTTCACCATCCAACAAGAATAAAGGGATTCCCTCTATAAATGAATGTAAACTCAATCCGAAAAACATAGCTAGCAATGTTCGATTGACCGAATGATTATGCTGAGAATAGTGAACATGCCCGTGTTCTATCCCCCTTGAAAACAGTTCTAAAAACAATTGAAACACAAATCCTAAAAGCAGGTAAATACCTACGTCTTTTACCTTACTTTCAAAAACTTCGGGCAACAGATGCAAACAAATCAAACTCAGCACAAAAGAGACTCCAAACGCCGTAATATAATGTTTGTATTTGAGGAATAAATTCTGAAAAACAAAGGTAAGCCCTCCTACTGTCAAAACAGAAAAAAATAGAATTGATATGATTGTAAATTGCCCCAAGTATTTTTAATTTTCACGCAAAGGTAAACAAAAAACAAACTCTAGTTTATTTCTTATACCATTTGAATATTGAAAAGAAACAAAAGAAAGTGAGTTTTAGTTTTCTTAGACGATGAATAAAATCTTTGCATAGCCTTAGCTATGGAAATATTTTATGAAGATGGAAAAGGAAAATAAAAACGCTTTATATGGTTCTTTTCATTGTTTAAATGGTATATACACCCAACCTTCAATCGTAGCACTTTTTAGGAAGTGTTTTGCTTCTTCTTTAGTATCAAAACTTTTCGGAACAGCATAATACCGACCGTTTTTCGAATTGTAAAAGACCTGGGCTTTATACCCTTGTTTACGCAATTCCCTCATTCTATTTTGAGCGTTCTTTTTAGTGCTGAAACTTCCGCTTACTATTAGATAAGTCTTCAATCCGTTCTCCTCCTTACTTTCAATCAAAGGCTTCTGTTCTTCAGTTGGTTTATTTTGCACTATACTCTCGGACTTTCTCGATGTAGATACAGGCACACGAAAAACCCAAAAATCTATCCCCAATTCATTCCCCTTACTTTTGGCTGTTTCCCTGTCATCAAACTCACCTACTACGGCATAATACCGCCCGTTTTTAGGATTATGATAGATTTTTCCAGTAATCCCCGTCTTTTTTAACTCTCTCACCCTCCTTCTTGCTCCGCTCACTTTAGCAAACGAACCGGAAACCAATGTATAGCTCTTACTGAATGAAGCGTTTTTAAACGCTATGTTTTTCCGCTTCCTTTCTAATTCTTTTTTTCTTGTCAACGCAAGCAATTCTTCCTCTCTTTCTGTATAGTTTACCGCAACGCTGTCATAATACGTATCGTGAAACACCATAATTTTCCCGCTGTAACACGCCGTCCAAACATTATTTTTCGCATCATCTACGGTTACACCTATCGGTTTGCTTTTGGTTTTCGCTTTGGTAACAACCGTCATATCTTCGGTCTCAACCTTTGCCAATTCATTACTTCCGTAATTTACCACATACAAAAAGCGTCCATCAGCAGAAATTTCCATCGAACGGGGTAACCTTCCCGTGCTTGTTTTGGTCAACGACATATCCGAAAGCTTGATTTTGGCAATCTTCCCTTCGCCGTTCAAACTCACATAAAGAAATTGATTATCAGGCGACAAACACAAATGCCGGGGATTTCTCCCGATATGCTCCAGCCACTGTATTGAATAATCTTCTAAGTTTAACTTTGCTATTTTTGTATCTCCCATAATAGCAACATAAGCAAACTCACCATACTTATCCACCACAATTCCCCTCGGAAAACGCCCCAAATCCACTCTTTTGATTTCCTTATTCAATTTCGTGTCTATAACACTCAAATCACCACTCGACCAATTCGTTACCAATACTCTCGAATTATCAGGTGTAACCGCCACATATTTTGGTACAGCCCCAACTTGCACCACCTGTTCTATCTCATACGTAGTAGTATTTATTTTATACACAAAACTATTATCGTATTTCGTTTTAGAAAGACAAGCATCACACCCCGGATGAGCAAAATCCTTACTTGTTCCCCCTGTCATCTCATAATTTGAAACCCACGCATATTTACCTCCATGGCTAAAAGCACATTCCACCGGTGCACCTTTATAAATCCCCGTATATTGGTTAAATCCATAATCACTCAACCGCACCGCATCCGATATGGTTTTCAGTAATTTATAAGTTCTATCATAAACGGTTATCGTGTGTCTATACATCATATTCTGAGCAAAAAACACCCCTGAACCATTCGACACCACAGACTTTGGCGAAATCCTCCCTGTAATTGTTTCCAGCAACTGTAATTTCTCCCCGTGAATAAACACAATCGAATCTTTCTTCTCTTGCCCAACGACAAAACAAGCCCAAAACAATGCTATAATCCACATATTCTTCACCACCTGCAAAGTTGCCTTATTATTGTGAGACTTACTCCCCTCACCTAATATTTATACCAATAGTCCAATGTTTAAAACCCTAAACCTATTCATAATTTGGGCGTTCCCCTCACAGCAAAAAAGAGCACCCCCTTACAGGGAACGCTCTTTTTCGCTGTGAGGGTCGGGCTATCACTACTCACTCTTTTTGCTCTCAAAAGGAGGAGAGCAAAAAGGAGTTCAAACACACCGTTCTATCCCTAACGTGGATAAAATTGGAAGCAAGAAAGTGAATTTTAGTTTTCTTAGACAATAAAAAATTCTTTTGCATAGCCCCAGCTATGGAAAATAATTTTGAAGAAGGATAAGGAAAATAAAAACGCTTTATGCTTTCTATTTTATTCATGTTAGGGATACAATC
>JALTUD010000010.1 GCA_027047735.1 Flavobacteriales bacterium
GTCAATGGAATATCGCAAATAACAAGAAATACATTACAGCAATAGAAAGTCAAACACTTTGGTTCGAGACCGAAACCCTGTCAAACGAAGACAAAGTAAACGAGCACTTACTAATCGGGTTGCGAACTGTTTGGGGGTGTGATTTAAACTATATTGTTTCGTTATTAACATCCAAGCAAAACAAAAGATTTGCCGGAGAACTCTCACAACAAGCCCAAAATGGAATGATTCAACAAAACGGACATCGATTGACATTAACACCGAAAGGAAAACTCTTTGCCGACCGAATAGCATCCGACTTATTTGTTACCGAATAGGAGCTTGTTTTGGGCGTTCCCCCAATTTTAAAAAACAACATTTCGCTCAGGCGAAACGATGTTTTTTAAAATTGGGGTCGGGCTATCACTACTCACTCTTTTTGCCCGCAAAAGCGGGCGGGCAAAAAGGAGTTCAAACACGCCGTTCTATCCCTAACGCGACTGAAATTGGCGAATGGAAAGTGAATTTTTGGTTTCTTAGACGATGAATAAAAATTTTGCATAGCACCCGCTATGGAAAATTTTTATGAAGACGGATAAGAAATCAAAAAACGCTTTATATCACCTATTTTGCTCGTATTAAGGATACCAATCCCTAACGCGGAATGAAATAAGTGCAAGAAAAAAGTTTTAGTTTCATTAGTTGATGAAAAAGTCAAAAACCTTTATATCCCCTGTTTTTTTGTTGTTGAAGGTTAACATTCGGTGCTTACTTACTAGGTTTTAAAAAAAAAAGATATAAAACTTAAGTAGTTTATATATAGTTGGTTACCTGTGTTTTGTCGGTTATAGTCGTTTTTATACGAATGTTAAATAGTTTATCTCCGAATCTTATTTCTTTGTCGCCGTTCATTTGCATCGTCAAACAACAATTAGCGCTGATTGTTCTATTAGACGATAAAATAAATGTAAATAATTAAAAATAAGAAATCATGAGAAATTTAAGAAATCAAGTGCAGTTAATCGGACATTTAGGAGCAAACCCTATAATCAAAGAATTAGATAACGGTAAAAAAGTCGCTCGAATCACTTTAGCTACAAACGAGACCTATAAAAATAAAAATAACGAACGGGTAACAGAAACACAATGGCATAACTTAGTAGCTTGGAATGGTCAAGCTGTCTTAGCCGAAAAATATTTAGAAAAAGGAAAAGAAGTCTGTATCTCTGGTAAATTGGCAAGCAGATCTTATGTTGATTCAGAGGGGGTAACACGATACATCACAGAGATTGTAGTAAATGATATTTTGCTTTTAGGAAAAGCAAATAGCTAAATCTTAATCCCAAAAGTTGGCTCATCTTTCATTAATACCATTTTAATTTTGAAACGAGTCGAAAGAAAGTTTTAGTTTTCTTAGACGATGAATAAAATATTTGCATAGCCTTAGCTATGGAAATATTTTATGAAGAGGTTATTTACAGTTTGTGTATAAAAGTGAAATGAAAAGAACTAATTTTTAACATATAAACAAGCGGTAATTAACTCTACTATGGATAAGGGAAATAAAAACGCTTTATTAGGCTTGTTTCAATGTTAAAATGGTATAACCCTTAAATCACTTACGGATTTAAGGTTAATCTTAAAATCAAACAGACTGATGAAAGAGAGCTATACAAGAATCTCAACTCGAATTATTCATGATATTATAACAAAATCTCTTGCGTATTTAAGATGTATTATGGATAATCGGGTAATTATTTTTTTGTTAATATATTGAATATAACAATAATATATTGTAATATTGGTCTGTTAATAGGTGTTTTAGTTAATGCCTTTAACTAAAACACTCATGTGTATTTATGTTCAAATCCTATATACGTTTTTTAAGTATAACGAAATTAAACAGATTTAATAAATCGTTTATGAAACTTTTTTAAATAGAGAGCGTATAAACATGTCACCTAAACTTTGTCTTAATTCATATATGTATTAAAGGCAATTTTTAACAACAAAAATAATAAGTATGAAAAAAATACTACTTCTTTTTTTATTGGTTTTCTCCTTTACCGTTTTTACAAGCAAGGCGTTTTCACAGGCTTGTAACGTAATTTATGTTTCAACTACAGGTACAGGTACAGGGGATATTTCTGATCCTACAAATTTAACAACAAGTTTAACTATTGCCAGTATAGGCGACGTTATTAGGTTGGATTCCGGGACTTATGTCTTGTCAAATCCATTGCTAATTCCTTCAGGTGTTACGATAGAAGGAGGTTTTATTGCAGCTGAAAATTGGAGAAAATATAGTACAGCGGGGTTAACAACAATCTACCGAGATGCGACGAATCCTGAAGGAACACAATACTTAGATAGGTTAGTTGCATTATATGGAATTTCAGCAACAAATTTTAGATTTCAAGATATTACCATAAAAACAGCTTCTGCTACAACTCGAGCAACTTCGGTTTATGGAGTTCATTTGTCGAATTGTTCAAATTATAAGTTTATAAGAACTCAAATAATTGCAGGTCAAGGAGGTGTTGGAATTGATGGGACTCCCGGTATAGATGGATTGCCTGGAAGCCCTGGATCGAATGGTACTGCTGGAAATAATGATAATCAAAATTATAGTGGTATAGGTGGAAATGGAGGGAATGGTGCCGGTGTAGGAGCAGGAGTTGGTGGAGCAGGAGCTCCCGACCCTCCGGGAGGAAGTAATGCCGGTATTGCAGGGGCTCCCGGTACGGCTGCAACAGGAGCGTTAGCCGGTGGCGGTGGTGGCGGAGGTGGATCTGGTGGCGGTGAGGATAATAATGGGGGACCGGGAGGTGCAGGAGGTGCATATTTTGGTGGTTCTCCTAATACCTCGGTTGGACCTCCAGGAGGAACAGGTACTTGTCAAGGATATAATGGAGGAACTGGCGGTGTAGGCTCTCATGGGATAGATGGGTTGGATGGAACTATCAATGGTTCGGCAGGTCCTGCAGGAACTTTCTCAGGAGGGTTTTTTGTTCCCGGAGCTGTGGGAGCTTCTGGTCAGAATGGTACAGGTGGAGTTGGTGG
>JALTUD010000011.1 GCA_027047735.1 Flavobacteriales bacterium
TTAGAGGCTCTAAATCAGTCAACCCGTATTCAGCAGGTTTACGCGTAGCATAAACAATGTCAACAATATATTGCTCTATCTTTTCATCCATATAGACTTGTTTAACCACCTCTCTCGCTTTTAAAATTGTGTCGGTAGATACGACTTTATTAGGTTTAGGAAATCCTTGTTGAGAAACATTCGCTCTAATGACTAATTTTTCTTCTTCTTTTGTAGGGTAGTCCAACACCACTTTTAGCATAAACCTATCCACTTGAGCTTCCGGAAGCGGATAAGTACCTTCTTGCTCAATCGGGTTTTGTGTCGCCATTACCAAGAAAGGTTCTTCAAGTTTATAAGTGTTATCACCAATGGTAACCTGTCTTTCCTGCATTGCCTCCAACAACGCACTTTGTACTTTCGCCGGAGCACGGTTAATCTCATCGGCAAGAATAAAGTTAGAGAAAATAGGACCTTTTTTAGAAATAAACTCCTCTTTCTTTTGGTTATAAATCATCGTACCCAACAAATCGGCAGGCAACAAATCCGGCGTGAATTGAATCCTGCTAAAGTCCGCATCAATCGTTTTCGCAAGCGTATTAATCGCTAAAGTCTTAGCCAATCCCGGTACACCTTCCAGCAAAATATGTCCATTTGCCAACAACGCAATCAACAGGCTTTCCACCATGTGCGATTGACCAATGATGACCTTGTTCATCTCTATTTTAATCAAATCAACAAAAGCACTCTCTTGCTGAATTAAATCGTTCAACGCTCTGATGTCTGTATTTTGGTTTGCTCCACCCAAATTTTGAGGAGTACTTCCCGAAATTCCATTATTTTCTAAATCCATAGTTTTTATTGTTTGTCATTAATATTAGTTCGTTTATCATTTATCTGTGTTCGTACGAATATACACTGCAATTCGCCCAATCCAAAGTTTTACGTGTTAAAGACTGTTAAAATTATATCTTGTCATTTTTTATGCTTTTTACACCTGTCAACTTGGCTTTTTTTCTGTCAACTTGTCGTTTAGCTTTGTATGCAAAACTCCGTATTTTCGCTTGTTTTGTGCATTTCTATACGTGCTATATACTTGTGCAAAAACAATGACAAAATTATTTAGGGCGTTCCCTTTACGGCATAAAAAAGCAGTTTCGTTACACTACACTACTTTTTAACGCCGTAAAGGTCGGGCTATCACTACTCACTCTTTTGTGTTGCATAAGTGCAACAACACAAAAGGAGTTCAAACACGCCGTTCTATCCCTAACGCGGGACAAGTGAGTGCAAAGAAAACGGAGTTTAGTTTTCTTAGACAATGAAAAATTCTTTTGCATAGCCCCAGCTATGGAAAATAATTTTGAAGAAGTATAAAGGAAATAAAAACATTTTATGGTGCTCATTTTACACAGGTTAGGGATACCAATCCCTAACGCAGAATAAAATAAGTGCAAAAAAGGTGGAATTTGAGTTGATTTAATCAAAAAAAACACCCAAAAAGTATAAAAAACAAATACTTTTACTATCTTTATCGGAACAATAAAACACACGATTGAACGAAAATATATACATATCAAATTCTGAATTAGATGCTATTTTATATAAAGTGTTTATCGTTGTAAGCATGATATTGGATAATTTTGAGCAAACAATAGACCTACTTTTAGAAAAGATAAAGCATAACATAAACCAAACGCTTCCCAAAGTAACCGTTCGGTTTTTTGCACGATACAGTTTTGAAAAAGCTAATATTAATTGGATTGGTTCTGTGGATTACCCTGAACGTTCAATACAAAGAATTGGCTCTGGAGTTTTTCAAGGTGTAAATATTGAGTTTGGTGTATCTGGAGTTTTTTCAAAAAAGTATTTAAACTTATCTTTAAATAGAGGTCTTGCGTACATTATTTTACATGGATCTGCTCATAACATTGGAATTAATCATGTTGATCATGGTTCGGGTATAGGAGCTGATGCAACGACTACTATAGCGAGACTTAATCCTACTTCTTTAGATAAAGGAGGAAAAAAAACAAAGTTTGAATAAGAAATGGCTTTTTTTTATTTAACTATAATTCTTTCGTTGTTAGGTTTTACTTCTTGTAGAAATAAAGATTCTGAACCGATAAAGCCTGAATTAGTCTTTGATACAAGTTTTCCAATAAAAAAAAGGGCTGATGTTTATGTAAAAAACTTAAATAGAGGTAATATAAAATTATCTTACAATATTTTAGCTGAGTTTGATTTAAATGAAAAGGAAGAAAATTTGTTGGAGACTATAGGTAAACACTCAAAAAAGAAACAGAATAAATATCATTCTTTTTTTATTTCTATTGATGAAAATAGAAATGATACTTTAGATGTTAACAGCCTTCTAAAGTCATTAAATAAAATTGATAGTATTAATAGAAAACCTCCATGTTTGTACTCATATGCTTTCACTAAAAATAAATACAAAGGTTTTGTAAAAGAGAATATTAAAATAGATTCTACAGAGCAAAGTTTTTACTATTTAGCTGAACTAAGTTTGTATATAGCTAATAAAAGAATTCGTGTTACAACAAATGTTATAGATGATTTTTCTAATTTATATAAAATTAATGAGTCAAGGTCTTTATTGAACTCTTTAGAAGTTACTGTAAAATCAGATAGTTTGTAAAGATTATCTAAAAATCAGCCGTGCTCTCCCCGTGCCCAAAATAGAAAACCACTCCTTATAAGGAAAATACAAATGAAACAGAGATAATAGAAGCTAACTACAACTCCCCCCCCACAGGAAAAGTTGTATTCACTACACTTTCAGTCGTTCCTCCCTCTCGTTTCTTTCATCGGTAGCTTTCCTTTCTTTTTTTTGTTGGTTTAACGCTTACGACAGTATTGGAAAAAAGAAAGATTTAAAAATTCGCTTTCTTGCACTTCATTCAACGCGCGTTAGGGATTTGTATCCCTAACACGTGCTGAATAGAAGTACATAAAGTGTTTTTATTTCCTTTATCCTGCTTCATAAAATATTTCCATAGCTCGGCTATGCAAATATTTTC
>JALTUD010000012.1 GCA_027047735.1 Flavobacteriales bacterium
CAATACAGCTTGATTCTACGATTAAGAATTTAGTTTTTTTTGATTCTGAAAGAAACCTATTAAAATCATTTTACATTGATTCAGTTAATTCAGAATTAATTTTAGATAAATCTATATTAACTTTATGGAAAGACAAATCAATGAGTAATAAGTGTCAAATTTGTATAGCTTGGTTTAATAAAAAAGGAACAAGATTAATCAAAGAAAAATGTGCTTCTACAACATTTTCCTATCTTCTTAATCTTAAGAATAGTACATTGGTAAAGACGCCAAGTCATCAATGAAAGTTATACACATTAACTTATTGTTCTGTTCTCTCACCAACCCACAGGAAAAGTTGTTCACTACACTTTCGCTTGTTCCTCCCCTCGTTTCTTACATCGGTAGCTTTCTTTTTTAGGATTAGAAAAAAAACACTAAATTCAATTACTAGTGCCGGGTTTTTACTTATATTAGCTTACGAATGGGCTGTTTAAAACTGGAAATACTAAAAGATAACAAACCTACTTTAGGGGAAATAAGCAAAAATACGCCTGCTAAAATAGTGCGAATAGACCACTTTTTGAGAATAAAAAAGGGGGTTGAAAACTATTGCTCTTTTGGTATGGCTTTGGGGTGGGAGATTTGGAAGTGTGGAGAGTTATAGGTTTGGTTTTATGGTAAGGAGATGGATGATGAAGTGAATGGTTTAATTGGTGTTGTTTAAAATGCAAAAGAGATTAAGAAAACAGGAGACTTATCTAAAATCGAGAATATTGAAATCGACTCAAGGTTTATAGGAGGTTTTATAATTCATAAGGATATATTAAAGTCAACGGTAGACAAGAACAAGAAGGGGGGGTAAAAAAAGCGAGAATGATTATTAAATCTCATGCAAAATGAAAGTAATATTGTTAATTTTTATTTTATTTAGTTTATCTGGGTATTGTCAAGATACACTACTATTTCAACGTGAAACTTGTTACCCTCGTCCCCATGGAAAATTCAATACTAAATCAGAATATTTTACTGAAATGTATTCGGTGGCAGATGATAGTATTATTGAATTAAATAAAAAAAATGATTCAATATTTATTTTTGTTTATGACAAAGAAAAAATTGAAGATTCAAAGTGTATTCCATTTTGGTTAAAGTATCAAGAAAAATATTTTATTATTTATGTTTATACGAATTGGGTCATTGCTCAATCGTCTTTAGATATTCATCTATATCGTTTTCGATATCGATTGAAAAAAGGTTATGGATGCGCTGTATCTAAAGGGAGCTGTGGCTATTCCCATGTGTTAATTGAAAGAAGTAAAATACAGTATGATCCACCTTCTATAAGTCAATCTCGTATTTGTTTGTCTGTCCCTGAAGGGAGCTTTCCTAAGAGAAATACAGTATTTATTCGCAAAAGGAAACATTCAATATTAAAAGAAGAATCTGCTCCGTAGCATTGCTCACCATGTCCGAAATAGAAAAACTTGTCCTTTATAAGGGGATATACTGAAACAGACATAACAGAAAAGTACTACAACAGAGAAAACCACGCACGATATTATCCTCTACAGAAAAAGTTATATTCACTACACTTTCGCTTGTTCCTCCCCCTCGTTTCTTTTTACGATTAAGGTTAAAAATCAATGCTAATCAAATAACCTTCGTGAGAACGGATATTGATGACAGTGTTATCGTCAAATAATAAGTATTGTCCTTTTATACCGATTAGTTTTTTTTCAAAGAAAGGCAGTTTGTCCAGTTTTATGCTTTTTACTTTTTCGGGGTAATGAAGTATGGGGTAATTGATGGTTTGAATGGTGTTGTCGTCCGAAATATACGGGGCGTATTGTTGAGGTAATAATTGAATTAATTCTTTTTTCTTTTCTTCCAATTTGTCGGTTGATATTTCTCCTTTGAGCATTCTTTGCCAAGCGGTTTTGTCGGAAATGTGTTGTTTTAGTTCGACTTCTATCAATCCGGCTAATTGGCGGTAAGGTACTTCTGCCAATAGGATAGCTTCTACCGCTCCTTGGTCAATCCAACGGGTGGGGATTTGTGTGTCGCGAGTTACGCCTACTTTAATGCCGGAGGTTTTTGAAAGATAGACAACATGAGGCTTTAGGTGATGTTCGATTTCCCAAGCTTCATCTCGTAGAGCAATGCCTTCGTGAATACGGCTTAGTTCCGGGCGAATGATGCTTGGAGAGGCTTGTGGAGAGTTCATAAAAGCTTCGTAACTCATTCCGTTGCCAAAGGTTTTGTTTATTTTTTTTCCGCTAACTACACAATGTATAGCGTTTTCAAATTGAATAGATATGGTTTTCCCTATTAACTCGTTTAATGGGATTAGTTCCTTAGGAGCTAAAATATTGTAGAGCGGTAGAGCGTATTCTACGTTGTTGTCAATGAGTTGGCTTTTTAGTTTTCGTATGTTTCCTGTGTAGTTCATTTCGGCTGGGTGCTTTGTTTATTGTTTTAAGTTTTTTTTACTTACTTCTCTTTTGTTTTTATGCTTGTTACTACTTGAAATTTAGCTTAGTTATTTAATGAATTTTTTCATCATTTAATGAAACTAAAACTCATTTTCTATTCGCCAATTTCGCTCGCGTTAGGGATTGTATCCCTAACTCGGGGCATCTAAGCACAATAAAATGGTTTTATTTTCCTTATTCTTCTTCAAAATAAATTTCCATAGCCTGTGCTATGCAAATTTATTTTTCATCGTCTAAGAAAACTAAATTCCATTTTCTTTGCACTTACCTGACCCGCGTTAGGGATAGAAGTGGCATCCTTTTGGGTTGTTGCATTGTTACCAATTAAGTATATAGATATAATCTACTAAATTAATTTAAGTGAGCTTACTCTTCTTCATAAAATTATTCCATAGCATATTACTATGCAATAATTTTCTTCATCGATTAAACTCACTTAAATTAATTTCCTATGACTAATCTATATATTTAATTGGTATGCAACCCAAAAGATATAACGGATAGCCCGACCCTCATTTGCACAAACAACATTTCGCG
>JALTUD010000013.1 GCA_027047735.1 Flavobacteriales bacterium
GGAATAGCAATTAATGGAAATAATGAAATAATTAATACAGGAGATACAGATGCATCAGATGATTTTAGTGGTGATTATGCAGACTTAAATGGTGCACCTACTACGGTTAGTTCTTTTACGAATGATGCAGGATATATATCTTCAGAGGTGGATGCAGATACAACGAACGAGATTCAAACTTTATCTATTAGTGGAAATGTAATCAGCATTTCTAATGGAAATAATATCACTCTACCTAACCAAACAGATGTAGATTTTCTAGAGGTTGGAACAGGTATGACTCCTAATAATATTCTAGATAATATTTACCATACAGGAAATATATCAATAGGTAAGATTACAACTCCTAATGCAAAGTTAGATATAGAAAATTCTGGTTCTGCTACTAGTTCTACTGCTAATACCGGGTTATTTATTACAAATAATAATACAAGTTCTACAGGTAAGGTTGGTGTTAAAACTTTAATTACGGGTACTTCAACAGGTGATAAATATTCTATTGTAAATACAATAGACGGAGGAGCTGACGGGAATATTTATGGTGTTGAAAATAATATTTCGAATACTAATAATTTTCCGCAATATGGTGTAGTCAATAGAATGTCAGGTTCAGGAAGCGGTAATCACTTTGCTACATCAAATATAATAACCGGTAGTGGTACAGGTAAACAATATGGGGTTAGAAATTATAATAGTAACTCTGGAAATAATACGCAATATGGTGTTTATTCTGATATAAATGGTAGTGGTTCCGGAGTACATTATGGAAATTATACAACATTATCAGGAAGTGGTACAGGTAAACAGGTAGGTACAAATAATGAGATTTCTAATACAGGAAATAATTATCAATATGGGACAATAAACATGTTAACCGGAACAGGTTCAGGTCAACATGTGGGGATGTTCAGTTCTGTCAGTGGTTCCGGTACAGGGGTGCAATATGGAACTAGAGTGCTGGTAAATAATACAAGTGCTTCTTTACATTATGGAAATTATACAGAAGTAAAAGATGGATCTGGATTACAATATGGTAATTATGTGAAAGTAAGAACAACCGGTAACTCTAGTGATAATTATGGTAATTACACCTATATTAATGGAAGTGGCACAGGTAAGCAGTATTTAAATTATAATTTGATTAATACCAATACCGGGACAGGGACTAAATACGGTAACTATACCAAAATATTAAATAGTAAAGGAGAACAATACGGAACGTATAATTATATTTCTGGTACTACGAACTATAATAAATATGGAGTATATTCTGAAATAACGTCTGCATCGGGAGGGATTCATTATGCAGTTTTTGGTAAAGCATTAAAGGCAGGAAGTTATGCCGGGTATTTTGATGGAGATGTTAAAGTTACGAAAGAATTACATGGGACTGAATCAGGTGACGCTGATATGAAGGCATATATTTATGGAGATATTAGTGGTACAAGTGGTACATTAGTTAGTTCTTGTAGTTCAGATGGTTATACACTTACAAAAGTAGGAACAGGACAGTATAAAATAACTTTCGATGTTCCCTTTAATTCTTTTTTTGAATATATAGTGGTGGTATCTTCACCAATGAATGGGACAGAATATGCTTACTATGCATCTACTTTGCCTCAAAGTTTTAAGATAATAACTAAAAAACGTAGTAATGATAGTTATGAAGATAGTAGAGTAACATTCGTTGTATATAAAAAATAAGTACTATGAAAAGAGCAAGTATATTAATCGCTTTGTTTATTGTTTATAGTGGTGTTTCGCAAACTACCCTTGTGAAAAGTTCTATAGATAATGGGGGAGCAACGGAAAAAGCAGGTACTACACAAATACTTTATACGATAGGGGAAAGTGTAGTTCAGGAACAGAGCAACGGAAATGGTCATTTATCCGAAGGATTTATTTCACCAAAACTGTTACGGAGCGTTGGTGTAAAAGAATTTTATCCACTAGAGGGAGTTTCTGTTTATCCCAATCCAACTATTGATTTTATAAATATAAGTTCAACAGAAGATGTTGTTATTCAAATTTATGATTACAAAGCTAAATTATTAATAACTAAATCGAGTCAAGGAAAAAATAGAACAACCATTGATTTGTCAAAGTATAGAAGAGGAATTTATATCGTTACTGTCAAAAATAAAGAAAAGGCGGAGGTGTTTAAAATCGTTAAAAATTAGTAATTCTCGATGATTTGATTACCCTATCAATCATAAAATACCGGTTTTAAAGTAATGAATGAAGTGAATATAGTCACTTTCTTAGGAGAGTATGTAAAGAGATGTATGTTAACTTTTGATTTATTCTTAAAGCCGGTTCTTAAAACTCAATAATCATGAAATACACACTACTATTAATAACATTTTTTGTAGCTTCAATTGTTGTGTATGCACAACCTAGTGATGCGTCTGTAAAAGCTTTGGTTAGAAAACAATTTCCTAATGCTAAGGCTATAAAACTAGGTGGTTCTCACCAAGAAAAAAAGTATGAATATGGAGCTTGGGTGTTTTACTATACTCGAACTTTTAATGTAACGATACCAACCGAGTACCCGGGAATAACGATAGCTCATGATGGTGGAGCTGTTTTTACGAAAAGTGGAGGAAATTATAGCTTTCAAACGTATTCTGTTGGAGAAACTAAATTTTTAGGTGTACCTAAACCCGATTCAAAAGAAATTATTGCGTTTTTATCGGAAGATAAGGAAAAGTTTTTAGGGAACTATCATTACAATAATATAGTGGGGGAAGTTTCTGAAATAACCATTCCTAATGATGTTAGGTATAATTGGCCAAATCTACAAACAGTAGAACTGATAGTAAATGTTACTTATGCCGAAAAAATTTCTAATACAGAATTGCAAACAGCCAAACACACTTATGAAGTTGTACTTTATTCAGATGGTTATAAAAAACCGTGGAACAAATTTGTTTCATTTGAGCAAAACAATATGCAACAAATTATTTCTACAAAAGAATACTCTCCTTATGAATTGGATAAAATGAAAACGTTGGCTGAAATTGACGAAATAAAGCAAGCAAAGAAAGCTCTTGGAGATTTGCCTAAAATTGAGGATGTACCAATATTTGAATCGGAGAAACAACTGTTTTATTTTATTCATAATATAGCGATGACAAAAGATGCTAACACATTGAAATCGTATTTATATAAAACAATTGCTTCTTCAAATAAAGAAAGCGAGTACATCTTAAAACAATATGCTGATACTTGGGTTAAGTCGGTTGTAGATAATTTAGAGGTTTATAAAAAAACATATTGTAAATACCCAATTATAAAAGAAGAACAATATGGTCAGGTAGTTTTTTATGATAAGGAAAGAAGAAGAACATTGACCTATGTAGGAGAGAAAGAAGGAGATACATGGAAACTTAATTTTATTCGTTATTATCCTGCGAAAGAAGAGGATGTAGAAAGGTTGGAGTCAAATGCAGGACAATGTGGAGAGAAACCAAATTTAGAGGTAAGAAAGGAAAAAAAATACGATATAGGAGATGTTGTAAATGTAACTTTTTCAAACGGTGTATATCTAGGTGAAATTAACAGAAAAGACCCTAATTTTAGTAATCGTTATTATGTTAAATTACTAGATGATGGTAGGGGATATTGGATGACAGAAGATAATTTATCGCCAGGAGAAAGGAAAACAGAAACAAAGAAAATAGGTAGCGTGTCAAACAACAGTAAAACGTTATCAGAAAAAGCAAAATCAACAGAGTTTAAATCGGGTGATGCGGTAGAAATAGAAACTGCTAGTGGAAAAATGAAGGGAAAAGTAATTCGAAAAGTGGGTAATCGCTATCTTGTGAAATTTGATAATACTAGGTATCGAGATATGTGGGTGATGAAAGAACATTTATTAAAGCTATAGTAAATGATCTTATTCAAGTTAGTAAATCAAAGAAAAAAGGAGAGCAGTATTTGTTCTCCTTTTTTGTTTTTCCTATCGTCTCTAAAGAAACTAAAATTCATTTTCTTAGCACTTTTTTTACAAACGTTAGGGATTATTAAGCGACTGTGAAAAAACAGTTGAGTTTTTGAGCTAACGTAAAAATTTCGACTATTTTGTAATTGATTGATTATCAATATTCTATTTTTAAGTTAGTTGGAGTATCCCTGACATGAATAAAATAGAAATCATAAAGCGTTTTTATTTTCCTTATCCTTCTTCAAAATTCTTTTCCATAGCTGGAGCTATGCAAAAGAATTTTTCATCGTCTAAGAAAACTAAAATTCACTTTCTTTCTTCCAATTTTATCCACGTTAGGGATAGAACGGCGTGTTTGAACTCCTTTTGTGTTGTTGCGTATATGCAACACAAAAGAGTGAGTAGTGATAGCCCGACCATTACGGCGTTAAAAAGTAGTGTAGTGGGGGTAGTGCGAACGAAACTGCTTTTTTATGTCGTAATGGAAACGCCCAAATTACATATTTATAAAAACCAAGCTTCTCTTACTTTACTGAAAAACGATTCCCACGTCCAGTAATCGCCATCCCACGGAGGAAAGTAGATAAACGTAAGCCGAAGATTCATATAGATAAATAAGACAATAACCACTTTACTAAAAGTAATGATGTGTTTGTTTTGTACAGAAAAGAGAAGATTTAAAGTATAGGCAAGAGGCAAGGATAAAAAACTGTAATATTCGATAAAGGCTCGATGACCAAAGGCACTTCCAAACCACCAACACCACCACGACGCAAAAACATAATAAGCCAACAATAAAATAACGGATATTTTTAGTGCTTCTTTGTTACCTTTTTTAAGCTGTAATATGATACCAACCAAACTTAAAGTAAGTAGAGGGGAGTAGATTAACCAACCGTTCTGATGGCTGAAAAGGACCTTTATCAGTTTCGGATGCGACCAATTAAAACTTTCGCCCATAGCTCCGTATGAAAACATTAAATAATTGCCCGATACCTCGTGCCAATAGCTAATTTGTAATATCAAAAACAAGCCAAGAATCATAAGTCCGCCAAAGACATAAACATAATTTTTTTTGATATTTTCCCCTACTGTTTTCCATTCTTCTCTTGAGGTAGGGATAAGAAAAAGAAGACCAAAAGCATTGTAAGGCTTAATAACCAAAATCAATCCGGAAATCAATCCGATAAGTAGTGTGTATTTACGGAAATTGCTAGGTCTGACCTGCGTATAAGCATAAATTAAAAGAGCAAAAACAAAGAAATTATACACATGCGACATTCCGTCCTCAAAAACAGAGTAATAAAATAAATTTGTACCGATATAAATAATTGAAATAGTCCAAAAAGCAATGTTTTTATCGGGAAATCTTCGTTTTATTTCATTATACAAAATCACCAAAGCAACGGAAAGGTAAAAAGACGATGCTCCTAAAACGGCCACCGCATACGGTAGTGTGTAACCATCGGTTGCATAACCCAATAACCACGCAAAAAGATGAGCAACAAGAAAAAACGGAGCAATCAAAACAGCAATTCCAAAACTAAAAACACTCAATGGATTACCATTTTCCAACGTATGCACATATCTGCTTGGAGTAAACGAACCATCTACAAAAAAAGTAGGCAACCATTGGTAGTATCCCAAAGAATCGGTATTGTGATTCAGAGCAAGAACAAAATTTTCTTGATGAATGATTAATCCTAAAATAAGGTTAAACATGAAGAACACAAGAAACAAATAATTACTTTTTATTTTAAACATAGCATTAGTATAAAACTTTAAACCCTCAAACTTATCTATCGCATATTATCGATAATGCACATTTTGACTTTTCATAACGAAATCTTTTGCAGGTTTAAGCCTAAAAACAAAGATAAAAGAAAATAGTTGTTAACTAACTTTTTAAAGATATTGCTTAGGGCGTTCCCATTACGGCATAAAAAAGCAATTCCGTTTTACTACACTACTTTTCAACGCCGTAAAGGTCGGGCTATCCACTATATCTTTTGCCCTCCAAAAGGAGGGAGGGCAAAAGGATGCCGTTCCTATCCCTAACGCGAGTCTGTCTAAAAACCTAATTTACAATAAAATTACACGTTGATTATCAGTGTTTAAGAGTTATGTTTCTTTGTTTTTTAGACTGTCTGAAGCAGGTCAGTGCAAAGAAAACGGATTTTTTCTTTAGACGATGAAAAATTCCTTTGTATATACTCATAATAATAAATTTATGAATCTTTCTTTTTTCCAAATAGTTCATTGCATTGAGCAAATCCCTAGCTAAGGAAATAAAAAATAAATAAGAATACTAAAAACATTTTATATCGTTTTTTTAGAAGATAAAACATATTAATTATCAATGAAGTATTTAGATGTAATTAA
This sequence comes from Flavobacteriales bacterium, assembly GCA_027047735.1. GTDB lineage: Bacteria > Bacteroidota > Bacteroidia > Flavobacteriales_D > Parvicellaceae > S010-51. Next base: position 6,329 of record JALTUD010000013.1, read on the forward strand.
AATTGTGCTAGACTAACACAAATACACATTTTGTCTATTCATAGCGAAAATGTTTACGGATTCAATGTAATAACAGATTGGAAAAGCATATAACTACTCAAAAATAAAGACAAATGGATAAAAAAATATACTTTTACTTTTTTGTAAAATTGATATTGTGAGAGATGTAAAAATTAACCTACTGTTACTTGTTTTATTCCTTGTCCTAATGAATATATGTAAGGGGTATGCAAATAATATTGATAGTTTACAACTACAACTAACAAAACAATACGATAGAAGCAAACTATATAATGAGTTAGCGGAAGAATATAAATCAAACTCTCAGCTGGACAGCTTGAAACTTTATGCGGATAGTGCAAGGATTGAAGCAATAGCAAAAGGCAACCAACTAGAGGAGGGAAATGCATATATAAATATAGGAGATTATCATTATTATGTTAGTCAATACGATTCTTCTATCTATCATTATAATAAAGCGGTTTCATTATTCCAAGCTATAAATCAAAGTGAAGAAATAGCCAGTGCATATTCAAATATTGGTGCAATTTATTATACGATAAGTGATTTTGATAAAGCTATTTACTTTTTTAGAAAAGCTGCAGAATATCAAAAGATTAATAATGATTTACAGGAGTTAGCAATTATTTACAATAATATTGCAACGGTGTATTATCAAATAAGTGATTATGCTAATTCCATAGAATATTTCACTAAATCACTAGATTTAAAAATTGATAATAATAGCATAGCCAAAGGACTTAATAATATTGCCAGTGTTTATGAAAAAATAGGAAGCTACGATAAGGCAATTGATTACTATTACAAATCAATTCGTTATAGTGACCAATCTAATGACGAGCCTCTAAAAGCGACTACGCTTAATAATATAGCAGGTGCGTATAAAGATTGGGGGCAATATAAAAAAGCATTAGAATTGTATAATGAAGCATTACACATAAAAACAAAATTAAAAGATTTAGATGGTAAAGCTAATCTGCTAAATAATATTGGCTTAGTATATAAATTAAAGCGAGATAATTCGAAAGCGATAATGTATTTTAACGAAGCTAAAACTATTTTTGAGCAAGTAGGAAATCTTAAAAGGTTAGCAATTACATTTAGTAATATTGGAGCAATAAAAGAACAAGATAAAGAATACAACAGAGCACTAAATGATTATACCAAATCATTAGAAATAAGTAAACAAATAAAGTCCCCTTATAATTCTGCATTGGGGTATTTAAATGTTAGTAGGATATATTTAAAAATGAATAATCTACAGAAAGCCGAACTATTCCTAAATAAATGTATTATTGAAAGTAGAGAACATGAATTGAACTCTATTGAAATAGATGTTTTTAAAATGTTATCAGAATTATACCAAGCTAAAAAAGAGTATAAAAAAGCATTGGACTATTACAAGCAGTATGAAATTATAAAAGATTCTATTTTTACAATAGAAAAACATAAGCAATTAAACAAACTGAATACCCAATACGAAACGGATAAAAAAAATAAAGCAATAGAATTCTTAAATATTCAAACAAAACAACAAGAACTTGAAATTAAAGCCAAACAGCAAGAAAGAAATCTTTGGTTGGGAATTAGTATATTAGCCTTTTTTATTGGGGTTATTTCACTATATTTTTACATTAATAAGAAAAAACTATCCGATAAACTCAAAAAGAAGAATGATTTCATAGAGAAAATGTTGAACGAAAAAGATATCCTGTTGAGAGAAATTCATCACAGGGTAAAAAATAATTTACAAATTATTTCCTCCTTATTAAATATGCAATCAAAATATTTAAGTGATGAAAAAACAAAAGCCATTGTTACAGATAGTCAAAATCGTATTAAATCAATGTCTTTGATTCATCAAAAATTATATCAGGAAGAAAATTTAACGGGTATAGATACTAATTTGTATTTTACAGAATTGATTGATAGTTTAAGTTTATCTTATGGACTAGATAAAAAAGCTTTATCTTTTGTCATTGAGATAGAACCTCTTTTTTTAGATGTAGATACTTTGATCCCTCTGGGGTTAATAGTGAATGAGGTGATTACCAATGCTTTTAAATACGGAGTTGATAAAAATAATGGAGCTTTTACTTTTATTTTTAGAAAAGTAAATGAAGAATTAGATTTGTTCGTAAAAGACAACGGACAAGGTATTCACAAAGATTTTGAACCTAAAAAATCAAAGTCATATGGAATGAAGTTAATACATTCATTAGGTAAAAAATTAAAGGCAGATATTCATTTTAAGAATAATCAAGGACTTGAAATATCAATGATTATTCATAAATTTAAAATAGCATCATGAAAAAAAGTAAAGTTAAAATATTAATTATTGAAGACGAGCCGATTATAGCTTCTGATATAGAGATGACTTTAGAAGATTTGGGTTATGATGTATTAGGAGTAGAAGATAATGCTTTTGATGCTTTATTATTTTTAGAAGAAAATATAGTGGATTTAGTTCTGTTAGATATAAACATAGAAGGAGATATAGATGGCGTAATGTTGGCAGAGGATATTAAAAAAAAATATCAAATTCCTTTTGTTTTTCTCACTTCAAACACTGATAAGCTGACTATTAACCGTGTTAAAAGAACTTCACCTTCAGGTTTTATTGTGAAACCGTTTACTGAGCATGATTTATCTTCAAATATTGAGATTGCTTTGTTTAAGAATAAGGAAAGGAGTCCACAAAAAAGAGAAATAATTAAAAATTTCTACATAAAAGAAAGAGGGGGATTAGTGAAGGTTAGTGTAAATGATATAAAGTTTATAAAAGCGGATGATAATTATTCAAAAATATTTACAATAGAAAAAAATCATTTTATTAGCTCTACACTTAAAAAAGTTGAAGAACGGCTGGATGCGTTAAGTTTTATTCGAATTCATCGTTCCTATATTGTGAATTTACATTTCATTGATAGGATAAAAGATGGTTATATTTTTATAGAAAACAATCAACTTCCGATAGGAAGAAGCTATTATGATAATTTGTTTAAAAGGATAGAAAAGTTATAAGTTTGCTAGTATAATTTTTGCTTGATATTTCCCAAATAATTACTGTAATTCTAATGTCTCAGATCTGATTTTGTAAATCAGATTCCTTGTTTTCAAATAAAAGGAAGTTGTTTTTTTCATATAAAGTTGTATCTTTATTCTCGTGGCAACTATTACGTAAAGAAAACGTTGTACTATTTGAACATTGTAAAGAGACGAAAAAAACTTTATAAAGTTCGTTTCAATATTTAAGTGGTATATCCATAAAAGCGGTTATAATTATGAAGAAAATACTATTAATATTAAGCCTGTTTTTGAGTTTGGGATATTGGGCTCAAGATATTCATTTTTCTCAATTTGACGTGAATGTACTAGCCTTAAATCCGGCTTATGCAGGTGTAATGAAACGAGATTTCAGGGTGGCTAACAATTATAGAAATCAATGGGGTAGTGTTAGTTTTCCGTATTCCACTTTCGCTTTTGCGTATGATATGAATACGCTAAAACAAAAAGCTTTCAAAAGAGGGTTAACCGACTTGGGAGTTGGTTTAAGTTTTTCACAAGATAAAGCAGGAACCTCCAATTGGTCGCAAAATCAATTCGGATTATCGTTGTCAGCCATACAAGAAGTAGCAAAAAACACAACGATGTCATTGGGATTGCAAGCAAATTATGCTCAAAACAGCGTAATCGTAGATAAATTGACGTGGGATAATCAATTTGCGAATCACCAGTTTGACGAGTCTTTGCCAACGAGAGAACAGTTTGCCAATTCAAAAAAATCGTATTTGGATATATCTTCGGGATTGCTTTTACAAAGTAGACCAACCGAACAAGAAACTTTTACAATGGGTGTTTCTTATTACCATGTAAACAAACCTGTTTACACTATTTTTTCCGGGGATAAATTACCGTCAAAATTGGTGGTGCATGCAGCTTATGAGATGCCGGTAGGAGGAAAACTTTCCGGAAGAAGATTAATTCCAAAGTTTATGTTTGTTCAACAAGGAAAGCACAAAGAAGTAGTATTGGGTGCATTATATAGAAGTGTAATGAAACAAGCTTCGGAATATACGTCGTTTGCTAATGAAACTTACATTGATTTTGGTGCTTATTTTCGAGTTAGAGATGCATTGGTATTGGTTACGCGTATCGACTTTAAAAACTTTAGGTTGGGGTTGAGTTACGATACAAATATTTCTAAATTGGCAACGGCCTCAAAATCAAAAGGAGGATTTGAGGTGTCTTTGGCTTATAAAGGATTCTTCAATGATAATCGTACCAAGTTGAGAAAACCGGGCTAATACCAATTAAATGTAAATCAATAAAAAAGCCTTTAACATCTGTTAAAGGCTTTTTTGTTTTTAGTAGATTATCCTTAATTCCGCAAGTGATTTCGTTGTGAAAAGTCAAACTGCATATTATTATATTTAGAGCTTATACCAGTGAATCTTCTAATACTCCGAATTTTTCTCTATAATCGTTGTAACTTCTTCTGATTACTTCCAGTGCTTCTTCTTTTCCGTAAGTATGTGTAATTTCTACCTCAACTTTTTTGCCGTCTCCCGGTACGTTTTTATAGGTTAAGAAATAGTGCTTTAGTCGTTGGATAAGTGCTTCAGGGCATTTGCTGATGTCGTCCCATTCGCCGTACACTTTATCGCCTTTAAGTATGGCAACGATTTTGTCGTCTGCTTCTCCACCATCAATCATTCTAAATCCGCCGATAGGAATTGCAGGCACAATAATATTTCCTTGTGCAATATCTCTTTCGGAAAGTACACAAATATCCAAAGGATCGGCATCTCCAACGATGTTGGTTCTTCCTGTTTTCTCCATACAATATTCTGCTACTTCTTTGTCGCAGTAAGTTTGTGGAACAAACCCATAGAGAGCAGGCATTATGTTTGAGAATTTTTGAGGTCTGTCCACCATGATGAATCCTGATTCTTTGTGCACTTCATATTTTACCGTGTCGTGCGGAGTCATTTCAATAAAGGTCATGATTTCCTCCGGAGCTTTTTCTCCTATATTGATACCATGCCAAGGGTGAGCCATAAAACGTAAGGATAGTTTATCCCAAATTTCTTTTGTTGATTCGTTCATTATTCAAATTATTAAGATGAAATTATTTTTTATCCCTTTTTGGAAGTAATGATGCGTAAGGAAATCTTAAGCAAATTCAATAAAAAAGGGAAAGCAAAAGTACTACTTTTTGTGAAACTTACAAATTGCAACAAAAACAAAGCAACGAAATCAGATTTTGTTTGTTATTGTAATAGAAATATGTAACTTTAAAAATATTACATATAAATAATAATAAATTTATGAAAAGAATTTTACTTTGGATGATTTTAGTGCCTATGGTATTGGATGCTCAAATTACCGTCACAAAAAACAACTTTCCTTCGAGTGGGGATGAATATATTTATAGTCTGGCAAGTACAAACGGAGTAGATGTTTCTACTACGGGAGCAAATGTGATTTGGGATTACTCGTCGTTGTCGCCTAATGTGTTTGATACTGCAAAATATGTAAGTGTAACTTCTACACCTTTTGCTTATCAATTTTATTTTAACAATCAGTTTTTATATCCGGATTATAAAGCAAACTACGCGATTAAAGGACGTGATTTGAATGCGTTTAATCAAGTGAATATTACCGATGTTTTTCAATTTCATAAAAAGAAAAACAATGCTTTGCAGATGGTGGGATTCGGGGCGAATATAAATGGCGTTCCTGCTTCAATTAAGTATGATACTATTGACCAATTATATCCGCTTCCGTTGACTTTTGGAGTGAGTGATTCTACTTCGGCTTATTACTTATTGGATGTACCTAATATGGGAACGTATGGACAATGGTTGAGGAGAAAAGTTGAGGTGGATGGTTGGGGAGATTTAACGACTCCGTATCAAAATTATCCGCAAGCTCTTCGTGTGAAAACGACACTTTATCAAAGGGATACATTAAAAACGGAACAACCTGTTTCTTTGCCGGGAATTGCTTTTGATCGTCCGATTCAATATACGTATGAGTGGTTTGTTTTGGGGGTTGGTGTTCCTGTTTTAAGTGTTACCGAACAAGCCGGGCAGATTACCAATGTTAAATATATTGATGTAAACACGTCCGGAATTGCATCTGAATTTACTGATTTGAAACTTCGTGTTTTTCCTAATCCTTCGAGTGATTTTGTGAGGATTGATACTGAAATTAAAAATGGTATGATGAAGGTTTTTTCGTTAAATGGTAAAGTTGTTTATCGGGGAAAAGTAAAATCTTACTTGGATGTTTCGGAGTGGAGAGCAGGGAATTATGTAATTACTGTTGAAGAAGAACAACTAGGAAAGAAAGGATTTGTTTATTTTCAAAAGATAGATTAATGACGATAGCAGAAGCTCAAAAGATTGTTGATGATTGGATAAAGACGTATGGTGTTCGTTATTTTTCGGAACTGACGAATATGGCGATGTTGACAGAGGAAGTGGGAGAGGTTGCTCGGATTATTGCCAGGCGGTATGGTGAGCAATCGGAAAAGGAGTCGGATAAAGGAAAGGACTTGGGTGATGAATTGGCGGATGTGCTTTTTGTGTTGATTTGTTTGGCAAATCAAACGGGAGTGGATTTGGAACTAGCGATGAAAAAGAATTTGGATAAGAAAACAAAACGTGATGCCGTAAGGCATTTGCAAAATGATAAATTGAAATAAGAGATTTGATGATTTAAGTTTGGATAAATGAAGGTTCTTTTAAGTTTTGTTTGGTTGTTTTTTTATCGTCTAAGAATACTAAAACTCGCTTTTTTAGTTCTCATTCCGTCCGCGTTAGGGATTGGTATCCCTAACGTGTATAAAAAGAGCACCATAAAATGTTTTTATTTCCTTTATCCATCTTCAAAAAATCTTTCCATAGCGGGTGCTATGCAAAGATTTTTTTCATCGTCTAAAGAAACTAAAACTCATTTTCTTACCGCTATTTTTACACACGTTAGGGATAGAACGGCGTGTTTGAACTCCTTTTGTGTTGTTGCACTTATGCAATACAAAAGAGTGAGTAGTGATAGCCCGACCATTACGGCGTTAAAAAGTAATGTAGTGCAACGAAATTGCTTTTTTATGCCGTAATGGGAACGCCCAAAATAATATTAAAAACGAGAAGAATATGTTTGATTTTTTTAAGCGAAAAAAACGAAAAACTCAAGTAGATTTAACCCTTGAAACATTGACGGTGGGGGCTACTTTTGAGTATGATTTGAAAACGTGGGTAGTAAAGGAAGTGTATGTCTATTTGTGGGAAGATGGTTTGAAGACGAGGGAGTATAAGGCTAGTGACGGGGCTTCTTATTTCTTTTTGGTAGTGAATAATGATGGAGTGGTAATGGTGAGTAAACCGGTGTCGTTGAAGTTGGTGGCTCCTGATTTTAAACCGGATGTATTGAGAGATGAAACGGTGCCGGAGGTGGTTGTGTTTGAGGGTAGAGAGTACGAATTAAAAAAGGAAAATTTTGGTTCTTATCAACGAATTGGAACGGATAATTGGTCGGAATTAACGGCGTGGATGTATTGGGATAAGGAAGAACATTTTATTTGTTTTGAGCGTTGGAGTAAGTTTGAGTTTGAGGCTCATAAAGGGAGAAAGATTAATCCGTTTGAGATTGATAATTTAATGCCCGGTGATGAAGATTAGGTGTTGGGGTGCTAAACTCTCATACTTTTGGAAGAAATGATACGAACGACAGTAAAAATGTTGCAAACGGAGATACTTGTCATTGATTTAGGAAGGCTTTCTTTGTAATTTTGTGAGTTATACCATTTAAACATTGAAATGGTATTATAGATAAATTCATTGATTATGAAAAAAATAAATTTCTACCTCTTGTTAACGACCTTGTTTTTAGGGGTTGGAGTAAATGCTCAAGGGATATACTTTGTTACGGATTCTACCGATAGTGGTAGCGGAAAGACTTTACGAAATGCCTTGGCGTCTAATGCTGATACGATTGTAATTGATGTGAAGGGTACTTTGGAATTAACCAGCTCATTGGTTTTGACTAAAGATGTGGTTATATTAGGTCCTTCGGCTAAGCACTTTACGATAAATCCTTGGCAAATAACTGATGTTGATGGTCTTTTTAAATTTAATGGTCATAAATTGACGTTATCGGGGGTTCGGATTTCGGGAGGTGGTTATAATTCTTCGGTTCCTATTCTTCATATACATAACGCAAATAATGCTGATACTGTTCGTGTGATAGATTGTTTGTTTGAAAATACTGTTTTGCAAAACGGAAGTGGTTCGGTTCTTAATTATAATGTTGCTTTATTAAGTAAGCCAATTATTTTTTCTAGGTGTTCTTTTATTTCTGTTCGGGCTGATAATAATGGTGGGGCCTTTTATATAGCACAAGGAAAAGGAGCAGAGGTGTATAATTGTACGTTTAATGCTTGTACCACGACATGGGGACAGGGCGGGAGAGCCGGTGCAATTTATATGTCAGGAGGAGATTTAACTTTGATTAATAATACCTTTTATATGAATAGCGATGATAGTGATGCTCATCATTTATATTTAGCAGGAAATTCGGTAAATTTGATTAATAATATTTTTGAAGAGGGTTCTACTCAAAACCTTATTAAAACCGGGACGATAGTTGCGGATTATTATCATAATAATTTTATTAGTAGTTATCTAACGGGGGCGGGTATTTCTTATGGTTTTACAGAAAACACTGCATCGGGAATATCAACTCCTTTAATTGAAGATGGTTTGGGACTTAAATATTTTTCACTTCCTGCCGGTAGTCCATGTATAGATACGTATTTGGGTTCTAATCCAAAAGTTTTAAGTCAAAAATATGACCAAAGACGAAGTTGGAGGAAGATGAAATCGGACATTGCCAATAGTTCTTATAGCATCGATGCCGGGGCAGTTGAATACTCGCCTTTTACCGTTACCAGTGCAGACCCTAACAATTCACCAGGAGGAATAAAGTCTGTTTTTTCAAGGTTAAACTCTTCACCCGTTTTTGGAAACAAAGCTATCGTTTTTGAAATTCCGACAAGTGATTTGCCTGCAGATATGAATATTGGACAGGATACTTTGGTAATTGATTATTCTGTTGCCGACCTAATTATTAATGGTTTTTCTCAGTCCGGTAGTGTTGTGGCGGGACCGGGTATAGATAGTACAAGTGTAACTTCTGCAACTATTCCAATTGTTATTAATGGAAATAATACTCATGGAAGTATTATAGAAAATAGAGGGGCTAATGTTTTTATAGCAGGTGTAGATGTTATAAACGCTATTTCTTCTGGAGGAATTAAAGGGGTAGGTATTAATTTTACTGGTTACAATTGTAGTATTGAAGGTTGTCACATTGGGGTGAATAGTATAGGAGAGTACGGAAGTAATACAAAAAACACCTACGGAATAACAGTTCCTCCGGGTACTCAAGGGCTTTCAATAGGAGTAAATAATTATTATAATAATTTTTTAATGCATGTTTCTAGGAATATTATTTCGGGGAATGATTCTGCACAGGTGGAAAGTCTAACAGGAGGTGTAATAAAAAGAAATTTTATCGGGTTAAATGGTACAGGTACATCGGTAATAAACACCCCTTTTGCTAAAGGGGTTGTATTAGGTTCAGTTGATGCATATGTTGGTCTTTTTGGAGGAAAAAAACACGAAGGTAATTATGTAGCAGGGCAGGATAGTGCGTGCAAACTATATAATATGCAGGAAGTTCGTTCAAATGTTGTTGGATTTTTGTATGATAAAGTAGGTATAGCATCAAATAATACAGGGATTAAAATTGAGAATGGTTACGATGCAAAAATTATAAATAATAGAATTGGAAATGTAACGAACGGAAATGCTTTATATTTATTAAATATAAAAGGTAATAATTCATTTCTTTATCCTGAACAAAATTCCGTAATTGCATTTAATAAAATTGGGATAACTCTTAATAGACAATCTGCTGCAATAAATGGTTCCGGAATAAAAATATTATCGAATAGAGGTTCTGATGGAAATGGAGGTCATATTTCTGATGCAAGGTTTCGAAAAATTCACCACAATGTTATTGCAAATTGTAACAGAGGGTTGGATTTTGATTTGTCATTGTTTCATCTTTATGATCCTAATTCAGGTAATTACATTCCTGTCCCCTCTCTTTCTGTACCTTTTTCTGATTCAGTATATCGTAATGTTATAGGTTTTGACACTATTAACAATAATTCCTTTTCCAACGGCACGGGAATCTACATTGATTCAGGTGTACAAGCAATAACATTTTCTAGAAATATTATAGCAAACAATACAACAGCAGGTGTTCAAATTGCCGGAGTTGATAGTACGGAATATATCCATTTTTATAGAAATAAAATATTTAACAATGGTGGAGCAACGGGGCTAGGGATAGATTTGGATGATAATGGCACTACAAATTTAATTGGAAATAAACCTTATAGTAATGATAGTGTAGTACCACCTACACTAAGTTCTTCGATATATTGTCAAGGAGATTCTAAAGTTAAATTGGGTGTGAAGTTGTTTATTGAGGATTCGACTAGGTTTTACCGCATGGACTTTTATAAAACAGATTCTGACGGACAAGAAGGAAAAATCTTTTTAAAAGATACAATGTTTGCTCCAAATACTCTTTCTCTAGGAAATAATATAGATACTTTATCTTTTATGGCAACATTTATTGCTATTAATGATTCGATAGTAGCAACGTTAACTCAATTGGATACAGCAACAATTGAGAATTATGGGTATTTAGATACGTTACTGGTGGCTTCAACTTCAGAATTTAGTAATTATTCAGTGATAAGGAATTACAGCCCTTCGATTGTAACTCCTTCGGGAGTTTGTGATGGGCAACAAATAATAATTCAAATTGCTGATGCGGGAACGATTACAAATTTTATGATAGATAATGTTTCTCAATTAAATAACCCGGCTCATTATACATTAACAACTGGACAAACATCTATAACTGTTAGTGTTGTTTCAGATTCGTTAGGATGCTCAGATAGTTTTACTACTTCTTTATCCGTAAATCCACTACCAAATGTTACAGCAAATATTTTTAATAACAGAGATACAATTTGTCAGGGAGATAGTGCTGTTCTAATTGGGGTTCCGTATAATTCGACAAATGGTCAATGGAAGGTTGATTCTACATCATTTACAGATACGGTTGTATTTCCCGGAAACACTACAAAATATATATATATATTTACTGATGGAAACGGGTGTTCAAATAAGGATTCCGTTGTTGTAACGGTTAATCCATTACCGAATGCAATATTAGTTTCAGATTCAGTAGTTTGTTATGGTAATACTATTGATTTATCAGGTTTAGTTTCGTCAGTAATTCAAGTAGGAGAAACTTCTTATTGGTATAATGAGAGTGATGCTACAAGTACCCCACTAATAGCACAAACTATAATTATGTCGCAAGATAGTTCTTTTGTATATCAAGTAACAGACGTTAGTTCGGGTTGTATTAATCAAGATACGATTAATATTTTGGTTAATTCATTACCGAATGTATCTGCTGGTATGGATTCTTCAATTTGTGGATCGGGAGATATTTATTTAAGTGGTTTGAATGGAATTACGCCGACTACAGGAATTTGGTACGATATAACGATGACTAATTTTATCAATAGCACTAATGTAGTTTCTGTTATATCAGATACAAGTTTTATATATCGAGTAACAGACGGAAATGGATGTACTAACCAAGACACGGTAGATATTTTTGTAAACTCATTGCCTAATGTTTCAGCCGGACAAGATTCAATAATATGTGGATTAGGGACGATAAACCTAATGGGGTTAATAGGAGTAAATCCATTAAATGGTACATGGTATGATAATACAATGAGTAATACAATACCTAACCCTGTTTCAGTTTCTTTAAATACAAGTTATATCTATAAGGTAATAGGTGTGGATGGTTGCATGAATCAAGATACTGTAGATATTTTTGTAAATCCATTGCCCAATGTTTCAGCTGGACAAGATTCGTCAATATGCGGAATGGGAACTATAAATTTAAATGGGTTAATAGGAGTTACCCCATCAAATGGCACATGGTATGATACTACAATGATAAGTATTGCAAATAATAATATTAATGTAGTTTCAGACACAAGTTTTATATATCAAGTAACAGCAGGAAACGGTTGTACTAATCAAGATACAGTAGATATTTTTGTAAATCCAAAGCCGATATTAACGGTTAATTCAACCACTCCTGATAATTGTTCGGATGGAAGTGGAGAAGTAGTATTATTAACCACTTCGGGGACACCATCATACAGTTATAGCATAGATGGAGCAACTTATAATCTCAATAATGTTTTTAGTGGACTTCAAGGGGGACAGAGCTATACATTTTATACTATAGATGATAATAATTGTTCAGACACATTAGCAATATATGTTCCTGTCGGTACATCAACTCCACCCTTGTCACCATCTTTAATCACACCTATCAAAATTTGTCAAGGATACAAAGAAACAATAACAGATACAATTAGTACAAATGCAAATTATGCACATACTTTTATTTTTTATGACTTTCCTGATGAAATAAATGTTAATTCAACAAATAACGCTGTTTTAATACCGGAATCATTAAACGGAGTAGATTCAATTGTTGTTGTAGCTACCAATACAGACGGATGTACAAATAGCACTACAATAACAGATATTGATTTTACAGAAAATAATCTACAAACTTCGCCAATCAATAACATTTGCCAAGGAGATAATCACACATTTGATGTTTGGGCTACGGGAGTTCCAGATAGTTTGTTGTGGAGTACAAACGGAACAGGTAGTGGAGAACAGGAAGACCAAGGTTCATTTACCATAAACAATTTAACGGATAACGAGGTTTATATAGCTGTAAAAGAGAATGATTGTTGGTTTTATGATACGATAAGTGTTACCTTTGCTATCGACTGTGAAGAAACCGTAACTAATGCTTTTCAACCAGATGGAGATATAGAAGAAAATTCTTTTTTCTATTTGGATGATGAACATGTTAACCCCGACCTATGGGAAAATACAGTTACTATTTACAATCGTTGGGGAGATATCGTGTTTAAAGAACAAAACTACGATAACAAAACCATCGTTTGGAAAGGTAAAGGTCTTACCCGGGTAGATTTACCTGAAGGAACATACTACTATGTGTTGGATGTTCCGGAAATTTCGTACTCAAAAAAAGGTTGGGTATATTTAGATAGATGATTATGAAAAAGATTTATATTAAATACATAAGTTTATTATTGGTGCTCTTTTTTATAAAGAAAATAGGTGCTCAGGGTTTTAGTGCTTTACCAGATACTATTTGTTCTAGAGGGATGGTGACGCTAACATACACCCCTACCGGACAAGTATCTTCGGAAATAAAATTATATAGAGATAATATTCTTATTAATAATACGAGTAATATTTTTTCGATGTACTCATATTCAGATTATCCATTAAACAATACAGGAGGGACAATAACGATAACGTATAGTATCGAAGTAACTATGACGGATGGTACAGTTATAACAGATAATGCTTCTGTTGTTGTATATCCCGCACCACAATTATCCGTAGCTGATTTTATAGTTTCGGATGTTAGTTGTAATGGTAATCAAAATGGTTCTATTACCCCAAATATTGATTATTTTACAGGAAATAATAGCGGAGCTCCTTTTTTGTATTATTCAAATACTTTTTCAAATACATCTTACACTCTCGTAACAACAACGAACTTTAATCTAAGCGGACTCGCAGGGGGCGATTATTATTTTTTTATAAGGGAAAACAATCAACTAACTTGCAATAGTGATACGATTACAATCACCGTAAATGAACCCCAGAGTATAAGTTATGATTCCGTGAATATTATAGACGATAACTGTGGACAACATTCAGGAATGGTTATTTTTCATGGGTTAACGGGAGGTGTTTCACCTTATGTCTTTACTGATGGTTCAACAACAACATATGATAATATAAACGATAGCGTGATAATAAACCTAACTAATAATTTTTATCAATTCACAATAATAGATGCCAATAATTGTAGCTATAATCTATTTCCTCCCAACAATCAAAATGCTTTTATTGTAAGCGACTCAGGAAACGGAGATGAACCTGAAACACCAAATCTACCTCAGGAACAAATAGTTTGTGAAAACCAATCCTTGCAATTAAACGATAATAGCGGATTGCCACATTTTTATTATTTTTCAGGATCTGACAGTACATTGTTTTATTCGCCCAATTCTACCATTAATATTCAAAACCAGACTTTATTACAAAATGACTCTCTCTATGTTTATGTTATAGAAACAACAGGAACGTCAGCGGGATGTATTAGCGATGTTGTAGCCATAGACTTAATACAAAAAGATTGTTCTTTTAACCCCGATAGCGTAGATGTAACCTATAATGCTTTTAGTCCAAATGACCAACAAAATCCCGAAAACAATACTTTTGTAATTGACTTAGAGTATATTGATGACCCAAACGTTACAGATGTAAATGTAACCATTTATAACCGATGGGGAGACATCGTCTATCAAACAGAAAATTATGATAATAAGAACGGGTGGAACGGGGGTACGTTTAATGAAAGTGCACTTCCGGAAGGAACGTATTACTACATCATCAATGTAAATTCAAAAAAATACGTCAAATCAGGATGGGTCTATTTAGATCGATAAAAACGAATAAAATGAAATATCTTAGCTCAATAATGATTCTTGTTTCTTTGTGTTTTTTCTTCAAAAAAGGCTGGGCACAACAAGACGCACTTTATAGTCAATATATGTTTAATCCCTTGGCGTTAAACCCTGCTTATGCAGGAACTAGAAATACACTTAGTGGTGTTATGTTGTACCGAAACCAATGGGTAGGAATGAGCGGAGCTCCGCAAACAGCAAGTTTGGCGGTTCATAGTCCCATAAAAGGTAAAAAATTTGCTTTAGGATTAAACCTAATGAGCGAATCCATCGGTCCAACACAAAACAATGTCTTTTTAGGTACCTATGCCTATCACGTAAACGCAGGCAAAGGTAAACTTTCTTTTGGGCTTCGTGGCGGATTTTATTCCACAAGTATAGATTACAATAAATTGCATTATGTAAATGAGCAAGGAAAAGTAAGAGGAAGGTATCAAAAATCTTCCGCGAATTTTGATTTTGGAATGTACTATCACACTGATAAGTTTTATGGAGGTATTGCCATTTCACATATAGGAAATCCAAAAGTAAAGTTTAATGGTAGTGATGCTTTATTGCCTTTACAAGCACATTACGTGGCGTTTGTCGGTAACGCCTTTGTGATTAATGAAAATCTGGTAGTAAAACCTTCCGCAGTTGTAAGATATACAAATGGAGCACCTTTCAATTACGATATAAATACGAGTATTTTATTCCAAAAAGTACTATGGTTGGGAGTGTCTTATCGCTCTAATACCTCAAAAATTAACGAAGCAAGTTTGGTTTTTGTAACGGAGTACAACATAACAGAATCATTTAGATTAGGGTACAGCTATGACTTTAATTTAGGAGCGATAAAACGTTACAATTCCGGTTCGCATGAAATCTTTTTGGGTGCAGATTTATACATCAAAAGAAAAACATCGGTGTCACCAAGATTTTTATAAATTACTTTAGAAAACAAGGAAAATGAAGTTAATAAAAAAACTAAATAAAATAGTGTTGCCAATGCTATTGTCTTTATGGGTAACACAATTTATTGCTCAATCAAATGAGCAAAAAAAATATACAAAAATTACAGAATATGAAGTGTTACCGGTTTTAGGAGTCAACACAAGTTACAGTGAGTTTAGTCCGGTCTTATTGGGGCAAGAATTTATCTTTACCTCAGACAGAGAATACGATATTAAAACATTGGGAGAAGGAAATTGGAAAAAAACAAATCATTTTAATCTATTTAAGGCAACGTTTAAAGATATTTTTGCTGACACCATACAATTAGTTCGGATACGGATTTTTGATAACAATCTATTAATGGATGACCACGTCGGGCCTATAGCTTTCAACAAATCGGGAGATGAAGCAATAATTACCATTGTCAGCCACAAAGAAGACAAACCCTTTGCTAAATCCACCGCCTATCCGCAATTATACAAAACACAAAAAATAAAAGGGCGTTGGAAAAATATCGAAAAACTTCCCTTCAATCAAAAAGGAGTATCAATGGGACAAGCCTGTTGGTCGCCGGATGGGAAGAAACTTTATTTTGTTCAAAATACAAGTCCCGGAACAGGAAAACATGGAAACGGAAATATTGTTTACATAGAACGTAACGGCGACTCTTGGGGTAAAATAACCAAGGTAAAGGAATTAAACACCAAAGAAAATGAAGCCTTTCCCTATCTTATTGATGATAAAATTTATTTCGCTTCAAATCGAAGCGGAGGACTCGGAGGTTGGGATTTATACGTTAGCCAATGGAAAAACGGAAAGTGGTCAGAACCTCAAAACCTTGGCAAAACAATCAATACAGAAGCAGATGAATTTGCTATGATATTTAACGTTAATAAAGAAAGTGGCTATTTTTGTTCAAACAGACCGGGAGGTAAAGGACAAGATGATATTTATAAATTCCATAAAATCGAAAAAACACTTGTCGAAAATCAAGCGATTTCAGGAGTCTTAACATTTATGTATTTAGATGGAAAATCAACAGAAGGTTTGGAAGTAGGTGTATTTGACGATCAAGGAAATTTAATTACCAAAGCAACAGCTGATGCCAATGGAAAATTTGTATTCAAAAAATTACCGCAAGACAAAAAATATATCTTTAAAATGTTAAACACCGATGAAGAGGTAGAAATGAACCTCAACGATGGTGAACTGATATTAATATCGAATAACAAAGGAGAGTTTGTCTTCAGAAAATTAAGTAGCAAAAGTGTCGGAACATTAGCCCTTATCGACGAAGAAGACTACGACCTTATCACGGGCGAAGGTGAACTAGGAGGACAATTTGTCTTTAAAAAATTAAAACATAAAAACCCCGAAGGTCTGGAAGTGTACTTAATAGACGAAGACGGAAACATTATACAAAAAACAACCACAGATAAATACGGAAATTTTATTTTCAAAAAAATACCGCGAGGAGCAAATTATCTTATCAAATCACCCGAGGGAGAAGAATTTGATATTCTTATCTTCAATAAAAAAGAAGAACTCATCGCCACCCTAACCAAGGGCAAAGACGGTAAGTTTGTGTACCGAAAACTAAAATCTCAAACAGGAAATTACAACTTGGACGTAGAGGAAGAAGATTTAGTATTCATCGAAAAAAGAATTGCCATAACCGGACAATTCGTTTACCAAAAATTAAAGACCGAGCAAGTAGGCGTATTAGGAGTTGAGGTGCACGATGAAAACCAACTGATGCAAAAAACAACATCAACCCCGGAGGGTGATTTTATGGCACTCAACCTAAAACCACGTGATTTATACAAATTTCGAATCGAAGACGAAAGCAAATTAAAAGAAGAACCACAACTAAACATCACCAATCGCCATCACCAAACCGTAGCTGTTATTAACAGAGAAGACGACGGATTTTACATTTACTCAAAAACTAAAGGACTAACCGTTGGAGATTCAGTAATTAATGTTGAGGTCATTCAAATCGAACAAACCGATATACAAGACACCCAAATCATCTATTACGAAAATAATGAATACACACTAACCCCCGACGACAAAGAAATATTAGACCAACGCATAAAAGAGCTAAAAGAAAACCCAAAATTACTAATCCGTGTAGAATCCTATGCCTCAACCAAAGGGTCAGAAGAATACAACAGAAAATTAACCCAAAAACGAAAATCCGAAGTCATAAAATACCTCACTCAAAAAGGAGTACATCAATCACGCATAAAAGCACTCGCCTACGGAGAAGAGCGAACACAAGAAGAACAAGACGAAGAACAACAACGACTAAGCCGAAAAACCGAACTAACACTATTTACACTAAAAAAATAATTTGGGCGTTCCCATTACAGCATAAAAAAGCGGTTTCGTTGCACTACACCACTTTTTAATGCCGTAATGGTCGGGCTATCACTACTCACTCTTTTTGCCCTCAAAAGGAGGAGGGCAAAAAGGAGTTCAAACACGCCGTTCTATCCCTAACGTGGGGCATGTGAGTGCAAAGAAAACGGAGTTTAGTTTTCTTAGACGATGAAAAATTCTTTTGCATAGCACCAGCTATGGAAAATAATTTTGAAGAAGGATAAGGAAAATAAAACCGTTTTGTTGTGCTCAGATGTTCCATGTTAGGGATACAATCCCTAACGCGTGTAAAAAGAGCGGTAAGAAAATGAGTTTTAGTTTCTTTAGACAATGAAAAAAGTCCTCTGATAAATCAAGAAAAAAATAAACATCTAAACCATGAATAAAATAGAACATATAGGCATAGCCGTCAAAGATTTAGAACAATCTATAAAACTATTTAGTAATTTACTGAATACCCAACCTTACAAAAGAGAAAAAGTAGAAAGCGAAGGAGTAGAGACGGTCTTTTTCCAAATAGGAGAAACCAAAATAGAACTCTTAGGAGCAACAAACGAAGAAAGCCCCATAGCCAAATTCATACAAAAAAAAGGAGAAGGAATACACCATATAGCTTTTGACGTAACCGATATAAATAATGAAATAAAACGTCTGCAAGAACAAAATTTCACGGTACTGAACACAACGCCAAAACAAGGAGCAGACAACAAAAAAATAGCCTTTTTACACCCTAAATCTACAAATGGAGTGCTAACTGAACTCTGTCAAGAAGAGTAATAACCAGGTTTAAATCCGTAAGTAATATTTTGAGGTTCAAATATATCGACTTACCTTTGCAAAAATCATTAAACAAACATTATGAAAAAAATTAATACGCTCCTGTTAGGGCTTATGTCCTTAAGTTCTGTTCTCGCACAAGAACAGCAGATATTTCCAATCAATAAGACATTGGAAACACCGACAACGTTACAAAATTATGTTCCGGCTCAGGCTACTAATGTGTATAACAAAACCATATCCAGTCAATGGGTAAATTATGTAGACGCCTATTCCAATTATTATGGTTCAGGACCTCAATTGTCCACCAATTACTTATTTCCGGATTCAACAATTCTAGTGAATTATGGACAAGCAGGTTACTTAGGAGCTTGGATACATTCCATTGCCCAAACATTTGACATGAACGCCCCTGTTTACGCTAATGCAGGAATCACCATAACCGGCGATTATGCCATTGAGTTAGACTCGATAGAAGTAAAAGGAACTTACGAACGTCCGGATAATAGCGTTGTAGATACCTTAGAAGTTTTAGTTGTACCTGCCGGAGCGAATCTTAATGATCAATACTACTTTGCAGGTAGTTCAATCAATGCGAACTTGAATTCAGATACTGTATTCTTTAGAAAACTTTATTACGATTCTATCAACCATATTGTTAGAGATTACGTCTCATCTTACAAAGTGCCTTTAGATGACGCCTTTTTTAATACCGCCGTTAACGGTGTTCACACGGTAAAAATCAACGCTAATGATGTTATCCCGGATACATCACAAGGTATTTTTGCTATCGTAGTTAACTTTATACCGGGCTACACTTGGACTCCAAATGTAGATACATTAGGAACACAAAAGAACGTGTGGCGTTTCCATTCGTATGAATTAAATGGATCTAATCAATATCCTACTTACTCTAAACAAGACTTAAACGTTTCTCATCTTGTTCCGGATGCTGTCCGCTATAACCAGTTGGTAGGAAGTTGGAACGGTAGTTATATTCCAAGTTATGCTTATATGGGGTCAAATCCGGGGTTTTCTTATGAGTCTATGGCTATTTCCGTCAAGTTAACTCAACATGCACCGGTTGTTTTAGCCGATTGTTCAGAACCATTCTTTTCTGAATATGTAGAAGGAACTTCAAATAACAAGGCTCTTGAAATTTATAACCCTACTGGAAGTGCAATAGACTTATCAAATTACCAAATAAGAAAATACGGTAACGGTTCATCTACGCCAACTACGCTTACACTTTCGGGTACAGTGGCATCAAACGATGTTTTTGTTATTGCTAACCCTAACGCTACTTTTGCAAACGATATGACGAATGGTATTATTTCATTTAACGGAGATGATGCCGTAGAATTATACAATATTCAAACTTCTACGGTAGTTGATGTTATCGGCGAAGTTGGAAATGACCCGGGGTCTTCTTGGCCTGTTGGGACTGGAAGTACAGCAAACCATACCTTAGTAAGAAAAGCAATTATAAAAATAGGTACAGATGTATGGACAGGAGTTGTTGATCAACAATGGGATGTTTACCCACAAGATGATTTTACACATTTAGGAAGCCATACTAATATAGGTTGTTTTACCCCTTTAACAGCAGTACCAACGATTAATGATGATACGATTTGTGTACAAGAAAGCA
>JALTUD010000014.1:0-218 GCA_027047735.1 Flavobacteriales bacterium
GAAAAATCATCGTTCCTACGAACATAATTATCAGCGTGTAGGGTAATATTTCTTTTGCTTTTAATTGAGTAATACCAAGGAGCGGAAGTGCCCAAAAGGGTTGTAACATATTGGTGAGTTGGTCGCCATATGCCATAGCCATAATGCACTTTCCGATGGGAATATTGTTTTGTAAGGCTGTTTCTAAAATAACAGGACCTTGAACCGCCCATTGTCCG
>JALTUD010000014.1:228-3007 GCA_027047735.1 Flavobacteriales bacterium
CACCTGTCCCGTGTTAGGGATAGAACGGCGTGTTTGAACTCCTTTTGGTTTGTTGCATATATGCAAACCAAAAGAGTGAGTAGTGATAGCCCGACCATTACGGCGTTTTAAAGCTATGTAGTGCAACGGAATGGCTTTATAATGCTGTAATGGGAACGCCCAAATCATCTACTTATCTATCCCCTGCTATTACTTCCAACAGATTGTCTTCTGATAAATATTTCTGTGCAATTTGCAGTAAATCTTGCGGGGTTACTTCATTGATTGCTTTGATATACCGGTTGTAAAAATTCAAATCTTGCCCTTTGAAATAGACTCCCTTGTAGCGGTCGGAGATAGAAAATACTCCGTCGGTTTCTTTTAACAATGAACCTAGCATATAGTTTTGCACGGTTGTCAATTCTCTGCTTTTGACTTCTTGAGTTCTGATGGTTGCGAGCTCCTTATATATTTCCTCTACTGCGAGTGCGGTTACATCTTTTCCTACTTCGGTAGTGATATAGAAAAAATCTGCATCTTCAAAGGTGGCAATTCCCGAGCTGATTCCGTAGGTATAGCCTTTGTCTTCTCGAATATTACTCATCAATCGTGAACCAAAATAACCACCGAATATTGTGTTGAGTATTTTTAGCTGAAAAAATTCTTTGCTTCCAAATTGGATGTCCAAAACTTTACCTATACGAATTCCCGATTGTATAGCTCCTTCTTTGGTTATAAAATGTTTTCCTCCGCTATTGGTTGTGATTTTTGGGAATTTCTTTTTCCCTGCTGTTGTCGGTAAGATTGGAGCAAAATATTCTTCCAGCAAACCATAGACTTCTTCTCCGTAATTTCCGGCTAAAAACAATTCGCAATTGTCGGCGGTGAAATAATTCTGATGAAACATCGCCAAATCATCGGCTTTTACTTTATCAAAATCTTCTTGTTCCAATATTCTTCCGTAAGGGTGTTGTTCAAACAAATAATGATTGAAATATTTCCTGCTTAAATAACCTGTCTTTTCTTGATTGGTTAAATAGTTCTGTTTTGAATTTTTTAAATAGATTCCTACTTCTCTTTCAGGAAAAACAGGATTTAAAATCGCTTCGGCAAAGATGGGTAAAACCGTGGGTAAATGTTTGGTTAAGGTAAACAAAGAAAAATAGGCTTTGTCCCCATCGGAAGAAGATTCAAAAAAGGCTCCGTAATAATCGACTAAACGAACGATTTCTCCCGGCGAGTACTTCTTCGATGCTTCTCCTATTAGTTGGGTTGTTGCACTTCCGACTAATGGCTTTTCGGCATATTTTTGTCCGGCTTTTACGACCAATTCCACTTGTATCACTTCCTGACTTCCTAAATTAAATTCGTGGACAGGAATACCGTTACTTAGCTTTTTATGAGTGGGACGAGGCAAAATTATTTCGTTTATCTTATGTTTTTGGGGGGCGATACTTCTATCTATCATTTTTGTGAAGTTTTAGACTTGTAATACAATACCGAACAATTGGTTTCGTTGAGGATTCTTTGAGCTTCTTCTCTCAATTCTTCTGCGGTAACATCGTGGTAATTCTGCTCTTCTTTGTTTATCAAATTTGCATCTCCCAACAACTCAAAATACCCAAGGCTCATCGCTTTATTCAAAACGCTGATTTCACCAAATACCGTAGTTGACTCCACTTTATTTTTAACCATAGTTAACTCATCGTCATCACACAATTCTTGCTGAATTAAATCCAATTCTGCTCGTATTAAACGATAAGCCTCTTCCAAAGAAACTCCTTTTGAAGGTTTTCCGCTTA
This sequence comes from Flavobacteriales bacterium, assembly GCA_027047735.1. Lineage (GTDB taxonomy): Bacteria > Bacteroidota > Bacteroidia > Flavobacteriales_D > Parvicellaceae > S010-51. The sequence continues at coordinate 2,010 of JALTUD010000014.1, forward strand.
CGATAAACAAACCTTCGTCCAAACTACCGGTTATATATGCGTTAATATCCGTAAACTTGGGGTTTTCTTTGATGAGTTTTCTGTACAAACGGGAAGAATCCCCACGCGACAATATATCCGTTAAAATATCAGCTCTGTAATATCTTTTATTCAGTCGGTTACTCATTTTAAAAGCCAAATAAATGGCATCCGAAGGCACATCTCGTTCCACTGTTAAAGTTCGCATTTCCGTCTGTTCGGGTTCTTTCGGTAAATTTCGAACATATTTTTGACGTTTATCTATATCCCCAAACCATTTTTCAACCAAAGGTCGCACCTGCTCTACCGATATATTTCCCGCTACACTTAATATAGCATTTTGAGGCCCGTAATGTTTGTAAAAAAAGTGCTTTACATCGTCCATCTTAGCTTGTTCAATATGGCTAATATCCTTTCCGATAGTCGCCCAGCGGTACGGATGAACTTTATAGGCTAAGGGACGCATCAGTAGCCACACATCTCCGTAAGGTTGATTCAAATAACGTTGTTTAAATTCCTCAATCACCACCTTTCGCTGTACCTCTAAACTCTCCGGGGTAAACGCCAATTCATTCATTCTATCCGACTCCAACCAAAAGGCAGTTTCTATATTTTGAACCGGTAACGTATCGTAATAATTTGTCAAATCATTAGAAGTAAACGCATTGTTCTGCCCTCCTGCATTTTGCAACGGCTCATCAAAATCCGGAATATGCTTTGAACCTCCAAACATCAGATGCTCAAACAAATGAGCAAATCCCGTTTTATTCGGATCTTCATCTCTAGCTCCCACATCATACACAATATTTACCGCCACAATCGGTGTAGAATTATCCTCATGCACCAAGACTCGTAATCCGTTATCTAAAGTAAATTTATCAAATTTTATCATAATCCTGTATTCATTTAATTTATTTGGGCGTTCCCCCAATTTACAAAAACAACATATCGCTCCCGCGAAACGTTGTTTTTGTAAATTG
>JALTUD010000015.1 GCA_027047735.1 Flavobacteriales bacterium
AGGAATCGTCATTTCTGATTACAGATACGGTTAATCTTACGGGATTGGTTGAGTTAATGGGAGGGAAAACAGAAAAGATGGTAAAGTACATCGATTTATTTCTAAAAAATGTACCACCTGATTTTGAACAATTAAAAGAAGAGGTTAATAAAGAAGAGTGGGAGGCTGTCGCAAAGACAGCTCATAAAATAAAGGGGAATGTTGGATACATGGGGATTGAAAAAGCAAAAAATATGTTAATTACTCTCGAAAAAATCAAATTGGATGTTGCAATATTGGATAGAAATACCGATATTGTGAACCGATTGGAAGAAGTGTTGAATATTGCGTATTCCGATTTAGAGAAAATAAAAAATCAAATAATTAGCTGAAATGAGAACTATTGTAGTGGATGACGACGATTTGTCGAGAAGTGTGATAGAAGACTTGATTGCGGAGACTTCGGATATAGAACTTATAAAATCTTGTAGCGATGCGGTAGATGCATTCAAAACGATAAAAGAAGAACATATTGATCTTGTGTTTTTGGATATCGAGATGCCAAAAATGGATGGAATGGAAATGATACGCTCGCTAAACCCTTTACCTCAAATTATTTTGGTTACTTCTCACCCCGAGTACGCGTTGGAGTCTTACGAATATAACGTTACCGATTTTATCCAAAAGCCGATTACTTTACCTCGTTTCTTGAAAGCCGTGGAAAAGGCAAAATCGAGATTTGAAGACAATAGAGCGGATATAAGTACTAAAGACAAAACCATCTTTATCAAAACAGACTCTAAATTGGTTCAAATCAATACGGAAGATATTCTTTGGATTGAGGCGTTGGGAAATTATATGAGAATCTTTACCAAAGACGATAAATTTACGATTTTAAGTACAATGAAGGATATTATTTCCAAATTGCCGTCCGATCAATTTACCAGAGTTCATCGTTCTTTTATTGTTCGATTGGATAAAATAAAATCCATAGAAGATAACTATATTTTAATAAAAGACAAGCAAATCAGCATCGGTAAAGCCTACAAAGACGAGTTGAATAAAAAACTGAATCTCTTATAAATAAGAAGTTGTCATCTCTTTTGTGAAATCACCAAATAAATCGCGTTGAAAAAACAACTAAATGGATAGAGATTTCATACTTAAAATAAATCATCTGGTAACAAAATTCAGAAATGGAGATGATTATTTTACGGCGGTAGATGACATTAGTTTTGAGCTGAAAAAAGGCGAAACAATTGGAATTGTAGGGGAGTCCGGTTCCGGGAAGTCCGTTACGTCGCTTACGGCGATGCGTTTGTTGAATGATGAACAAGAAAAGGTAAAACGTTCAGGGGAAATTCTATTTAACAACAAGGGAGAATTGCTTAACTTGGCAACGCTGGATGAGGTAGAGATGCGAAAAATCAGAGGAAATGAAATTGCCATGATTTTTCAAGAACCGATGACCTCTTTAAATCCGGTTTACACCTGTGGAAATCAAGTAGCAGAAGCCATATTGTTGCATCAACAGCAATTGGTTAAACAGACTAAAATTGAACGAATCGTTGATGTTGTGCAAACATCAATTACAGAGCAGTTCCGGAAGATAGCAAACCTTATAACCTTTGGTAAAATACCCTCGTTACGAAATAAACGTTTACCGAAAAAAGAAAAAGAAGCCAAAGAAAAAACGATAGCTTTATTCAAAAAAGTTCAGTTACCCCGTCCCGAAAATATTTATGACAGTTATCCGCATCAATTGTCCGGCGGGCAGAAACAACGCGTAATGATAGCTATGGCTTTGTCTTGCAATCCCTCAATTCTGATAGCGGATGAACCGACAACAGCTCTCGATGTAACCGTGCAAAAGACCATTTTGCAATTGATGAAAGAGTTGCAAAAGGAGTTCAATATGGGAATTTTGTTTATTACACATGATTTAGGTGTTATAGCAGAATTGGCAGACAAAGTCCTTGTGATGCACAAAGGGAAGATTGTAGAAAGCGGAACGGTACAAGATATTTTCACCAAGGCACAGCACCCTTACACAAAAGGATTATTGGCTTGTCGCCCGCCTCTCGATTTAAAATTACGAAAGCTACCAACCGGTGATATCTTTATTCACAATGAACAGGGAAAAATGACCGCCACTTCAAAGAAAGTGCAAGAGGTTATTCACGATTTAATCCTTTCGCCCGAAGAAATCAAAAAGAAACAAGAAAAAATCTACCAAGGGAACCCATTGTTAACGGTCAAAAATTTAAAAACATATTTCCCTGCGGAAAAAACAGTTTTAGGAAAACCCAAACAATGGGTAAAAGCCGTAGATGATGTTTCATTTGAGATTTACAAAGGAGAAACATTAGGCTTGGTAGGAGAGTCGGGATGCGGAAAAACAACACTCGGAAGAACACTCTTAAAATTGGTAGAGCCCACCGCCGGAGAAATCATCTACAAGGGGCAGATAATATCCAACTACACCAACAAACAAATGCGAGGGTTAAGAAAGCAAATGCAAATCGTATTTCAAGACCCGTATTCCTCATTAAACCCCAAAATAACCATAGGCGAAGCTATTGCCGAACCCCTTTTGGTGCACGGCGTTTACAAAACAGAAGCAGAAGCACGAAAAGAAGTCAAAGAATTATTGGAAAGAGTAGGGCTAAAAGCCACGCACTACAACCGTTATCCGCACGAATTTTCCGGAGGGCAACGACAACGAATTTGCATCGCTCGTTCTATCGTGCTCAAGCCCGACTTTATCGTTTGCGATGAGTCGGTTTCAGCTCTGGACGTGTCTGTACAGGCAGAGGTCTTAAATCTCTTAAATAAGATAAAAGACGAATATAACCTTACCTATCTTTTTATATCGCACGACTTGTCGGTAGTTAATTTTATGAGCGACAGAATAATGGTGATGAACCAAGGTAAAATAGAAGAAATCGGCTTGACGGAGCAAGTTTATCATCATCCGCAATCAACCTATACACAACAGCTGATAGATGCTATTCCCAAAGGAATCGTAGCAACCTAAAACCATAAAAATGAAACTAGTTTTCGCCACCAATAACCCAAACAAAGTAAAGGAAATAAAAGCCTTGCTTGGAGAATCTTTTGAGATATTATCCCTTTCCGATATCGGATGTACGGAAGAAATACCCGAAACTCAAAACACATTAGAAGGAAACGCCCTGCAAAAAGCACGCTACATCAAAGAAAAGTACGGATATAACTGTTTTGCCGACGACACGGGCTTACTGGTAGAGGCACTCAACGGCGAGCCGGGGGTGTATAGTGCGCGGTATGCAGGCGAACAAAAAAATGCCAAAGACAATATCCAAAAGCTACTGCAAAAATTAGCAGACGAAAACAACCGCAAAGCCTATTTTCAAACCTCAATAGCGTTGATACTCGACAGTGAAGAAACTCTTTTTAACGGCGTAGTAAACGGAGAAATAACACACCAAGAATCCGGAGCAGAAGGCTTTGGTTACGACCCTGTTTTTCAGCCCGAAGGAAAAAATACAACCTTCGCAGAAATGAGTTTGCAAGAAAAAAATAAAATCAGTCATCGAGGACGTGCTTTTGCCAAAATGATAGCCTACTTAGAAAATAAGAAGTAAGGTAATGATTTGGGCGTTCCCCCAATTTACAAAACAAACATATCGCTTTCGCGAAACGTTTGTTTTGCAAATTGGGGTCGGGCTATCCACTATATCTTTTGGTTTGCATAAAGCAAACAAACCAAAAGGATGCCGTTCCTATCCCTAACGCGAGTAAAATCGGCGGATAGAAAGTGAATTTTTGGTTTCTTAGACAATGAAGAAAAATTTTGCATAGCACCAGCTATGGAAAATTTTTATAAAGACGGATAAGGAATCAAAAAACGCTTTATATCGTCTATTTTGCTCGTGTTAGGGATACAATCCCTAACGCGTGTGAAATGAAAAGAATTGATTTTACTTATAGCTTAACACTAAACAACTTCTCATTACTGCCGTAGGCGCTAAACAAGCTAAAAAAAAGAAAGGAAAGCTACCGATGAAAGAAACGAGAGGGAGGAACGACTGAAAGTGTAGTGAATACAACTTTTCCTGTGGGGGATTCCTTTTGGTTGTTTCAAGGTGTAACAATCTTCGTTCGCTTAATTATATGTGTGTCAGTAGTTCCCCTTATAAGGGACAGCTTTTTCTATTTTGGGAGTGGAGAGAGCAGGGCTATTTGATAAAATCAATAAGCTTTACTCTAAGGATCTGAGCCTCTACATTAAATAGATAAATAATAATTAAATAAGGAACTAAAAGCATAAAAACAGAAAGAATATCCAATGAGAATAGAGGTATTTGAAAAAGAAAAAATAACACCAAAGCAATGTTTACTTTTTTATGAAAATGGATTTTTATTTTTACTCGCAACTTATCCTTTTCTTCGTGAAGACTACATGAAAGTATTGGTAAAAACGCAGAATAACCTGTGATCAAACTTCTTCTAAACTTACACCCATCCGTACTTAACAAACCTTCATAACCATGTTTATATTTAGATTTCGTAACTGATAGAGATTTTAAAATATTAACAGAACTACTAAACCTCTCTAAGATACACTTTTTTTTGTGTACTGTTTCCATCTCGTAAGATAAATATGGAAATAATTTAAACATTGCTAATCCTCTGTAATTTCGTTTTTAGTTTCAACTAACTTAGTTTTTTGAGTTTGGAGATTTAATCTTGTTTCTGAAATTTCATTCAGCCTATTAAGATAATCCAAAGTTGCACCAGCATAAAGAGCCCTCTTTTCAATTAAAGCACTTCTCTTTTCTGCGGTTAAATTTTTATTTTCAAGTTGCTTGTTTATATCACTTCTAGCGTTTCCTAATCTTTGCAATCCTTCATTTATAAGACTTATCTCTTCGTCAAACGAACTTAACTAAGTATCTATGTATGATATAACCTTATCAATTAAACCGACCATACTTGTAAAATCCTGAGAAGGTTTATTACTTGGGCTTATGGTAGTATTTGTCGTGTAGGTAGCTCCTGCACAAGGCAAAATCCCTGCTCCAAAACCGATTCCAAAAATTACCTCCTTTACCATTAGATGTCATTGCTAAAGAAGTTGATTCAACCAAACCTTCGCCTGCAGAAAAACTTGTAAGTGTACCACCTCCTGCCAAATCTTGTGCTGATGCATCATGATAATAGCCAACAACACCTTCAAGTGTCAACGAAACATTGGTTTCTACACCATTACCTGTTGTTGTATATGAATAAATTTGCAATTTAGGTTTTGAAAAATCAAAAATATACCCCCTCTCAACAAAAGCACTTCCTCCAAAACTAGTAGTAAACGAAACACTTAATGTTACAACCTCCAAATCTTCTAATTCAATGGCATCGATTACTCGATTCTCACTAAAAGCATAAACAGAATTATGAGGATACTTTCTAAACAACGGGTCAACCGCAAAGAACCTCCCCAACCTAGGGTCGTGCATTCTAAACTTGTAGTTTATGCTGTTTCCTTCGCCTTTGATTTCATCATCTTTTTCGTGATTTCCAAACCCATATCGGTAACTCTCCACACTCCCAAATCTTCCTCCCATAGCCATCCCAAAATGGTAATAGTCAGTGTAACCAACGAAGTACGGGGTAGTCTTCACTTACTATTTTTTCGGTTCGTTTTGGCTTGGAATATCTAACAATTCAACATCAAAAATCAAAGTTGAATAAGCCGGTATTTTCGGGCTGGGCGATTGTTCTCCATATGCTAAGTTGTAAGGAATATACAATCTCCATTTTGAACCGACAGGCATCAATTGAAGACCCTCTGTCCAACCTTTAATCACTTGGCTTAGCGGAAATTCAATCGGTTCACCTCTATCCACCGAACTATCAAAAACAGTTCCGTCAATCAACGTTCCGTGGTAATGTACTTTTACCTTGTCGTTAATAGTCGGTTTAGGACCATTTCCTTCTTTTAAAATCTCATACTCCAAACCACTTGGTAAAGTAGTTACTTCCGGTCTTTTACCGTTTTCTTCCAAAAACTTTTTCCCTTCTTCAATTCTAGGAGCAGCTGCTAATTTGTCTTGTTCAGCTTGCTTTTTTTGTTGCTCCATCATAAAGTTTTGCAAAACCTCAAGCGACTTGTTCCCGTCCAATACCGGATGACCTTGAGCAAAATCTTCAAAACCTTTCGCTAATAAATCCCCTTCAAGACCTTCAACTCCTTGTTGTTTAAATGATTCCGAAATGTTTACTCCCAAAGCATAACTTACGGAATCCAACAAACTTTGTCTATAATCACCGGCAACAGCAGTCGTGTCCATCATTTTTATTTGATGTCCCCTCAGAAAGTTTTGAATAATATCCAAGGCTGATTTAGGCTCAATCTTAGTAGAACCGTTCAAATAGTCGTTAAACCCTTTTCCCATTTCTTCGGCTTTGATGTTCGCAATTTTTTGCTTTACAAAACCATCCGAAATATTAACTCCCAAAGCATAACTCAAAGAGTCCGCATTCGTTTTTAATTCTACCTGAGCACCGTTCGCGTTTTCGTGCCCTTTTTTGTCGTTGTTACAACTTACAATCGAAAGAGCAATCGCTCCACCGATAATCCAATTTAATCTCATCTTTTTGGTTATGCTTATTTGTTTATGTCTAATAATTCAATGTCGAATATCAATGTTTCGTAAGGGCCAATTTTTCCACCCGCACCACGTTCTCCGTAAGCCAAGTCATAAGGAATGTACAATCTCCATTTAGAGCCTTTAGGCATCAATTGCAAGGCTTCCGTCCAGCCTTTAATTACACCGCTAACAGGAAATGTAGCCGGTTGACCTCTTTCCACCGAGCTGTCAAAAACAGTTCCGTCAATCAATTTACCGGTGTAGTGCGTTGTAACCTTGTCGTTAATCGTCGGTTTTTCGCCCGTACCTTCTTTTATAATTTCATATTGCAAACCGCTAGGTAGCGTTACCACTTCCGGACGTTTGCCGTTTTCTTCCAAAAACTTTTTGCCTTTTTCAATTTGAGCCTTGCTTTTTTCTTCCGATTTTTTCTTCATATAAGCGTTCAAAAGCTCTCCGATTTGTTCTTCTTTCAGTTTCAAATCATTACCCGCCAGGGCATCTTCAACCCCTTTAGCCAAAGCAGTAGCATCCAATTCGTCAATTCCTTGACTCTTTAAGTTTTGAGCAATACTAACGCCCAACCCGTAACTAACGGAGTCCAATTCTGTTTTTAATTCCATTTCTGTTTGATGTTTCTTTTTTTTCTTTTTACAACATTTATGTTGAGCCGTAGCACTCAGGCTCACAAACGAAGCCAACAAAAGTACTGAAATACTTAACTTTTTCATATAGGTTTGGTGTTAAATTTTACTAATTTTAAGGCGTTATACCAATTATAGGGATTTGATACAAATCCCCTTTGTCCATTTTCGCAAAGATACTTAAATTCCTCAATGTCGGATTAAAGGTTAGATGTTATTTGTTTTCGTCGTCTTCCTCCACTTCTTTAACGTTCAAAAAGGAAGCAATATGAGCTACTGCATCACCTTTGTTTGTCAAAGCAAGCGTTCTCATACCTAGAACGTGCCCCGGTTCTTTGGTCGCTAATTTTACCGGCGGTTCAGATAAGCCTACATCCAACGTTCCAACTACTTCTTTTCTTCCCAAGTCATCACCCGGTTTTGCTTTGGGGATAAAAATTCCTGCGTCCGTACTTCTAACCCAATAACTACCTTTCAAGACAGGGGTTGTCAGCGAACTTTTTTTGCCTTCCAACATTTCTTTTTCAATCAACATTCTTTGAATGTACTTAAGCCCTTCTTCCAAAGCAAATTTATCAAGCCGTTTCGCCTCACCGCCCTCAAACACAAAAATATCCTTTCCTTGTTTATATGCCTCGTTTCTAAACGATTTTGGAATCATATTCTTTTTCACAATAATCGAAGCTCCGGTATTTTTAACCAGTCTCAAATTGGGCGAAGGGGCAATGTTGTTAATCCTCAACTGCGGATAATTGTGAATACCCACCGAGCCCGAATGAAAATCAATACCATAATCAACGTGTGGCAAAACCTCTGTCGTCAGCAAATGAGCAATCACCGAAGCCAATGAGCCCTTTGGATTACCCGGAAAACAGCGGTTAATATCCTTACCCGAAACCGTTCTCGTACTTTGGTTAAACCCAATCTCATTAATAATCGGAATCGCAATCACTTTCCCTCGTTTCAGTTTGTCAAATATTTTTTGTTCAAGAGCCTCCATTACAATTTTTACCCCCGTAATCTCGTCACCGTGCATACCCGCACAAAACAACATCGTAGGACCATCTTCTTCTGCTCTAAAAACCTCCACTTCCACCAATACATATTCTCCGTTAATCAATTTTGCTACAGGAAGTTGAACCAGTTTATGTTCTCCCTTTTCAATGGTAATATCTCCTATTTTCATAATTTTAAATCTTTTTATTGTTTGGGCGTTCCCCACTTTTACAAAAACAACATTTCGCTCAGGCGAAACGATGTTTTTGTAAAAGTGGGTCGGGCTATCCACTATATCTTTTGGGTTGCATAAGTGCAACAACCCAAAAGGATGCCGTTCCTATCCCTAACGCAGTTGAGGTAAGTGCAATGAAAATGGAATTTAGTATTCTTAGACGATGAATATTTTATTTGCTTATGCTCAAAACAACAAACTTTAAGAATTTTTGAATCTTTCTTTTTCCCAATACTGTCGTTGTAAAATTTTGTAGTAACTCGTTACAACAAAAATTTTACGCCTAAGTCTTGAGAAAAATAAATTCTTCAAATTCTCCATAAAGTTTATTGCATTGAGCATAGCCCCAGCTATGGAAATAAAATATGAAGAAGTATAAGGATACTAAAAACATTTTATTGTGCTTAGATTAACTGTGTTAGGGATAAGTCCCTAACGCGAGCGAAATTGGCGGATAGAAAGTGGTGTTTGTTGCTCTCAGACGATGAATATTTTCAACTCCAATCTAATCCAACTCAATAAAACCACCATTGCCATAGCCAAAACACCAAGCCAATCAATCCCAATCCGCCAAACAAAAATGTTTGCGTAAACGAATAACCTTGTTCCCGTTGGAATCGTGCATAAATATACGAAACCACAATTGATAATGAAATACCTATGCTCAAAAAATATACTTGTGTTTGGTGCACAACGCTATTCTTTTTTAATAAACAAGTAATATAAATTGATAAATAAAATGGCGGTATTGGTTAGTATTACGGGGATTGAACCCAATAATATTCCGTAAAGAACAAACAAAGCACATCCTACCGAATTAACCAATCGTAAAACCTTAATATCCTTCATTAAGAAGGAAATTAAAACGCCTAAAGAAGCTAAATATCCGACCCATTCTGTCGTAGTAATACCAAAAATCATAATTATTGTTTTAAAAACTGTAAGTTACACCTCCCAAGAGGTTAAATGTATAAACAGGGTAGTTCGTCCAAATTTGGTATTTTTTACCTACTATATTGTTAAAGTTGATGAAGGCAGAAAGTCGTTTGTTGTAACGGTACTCAAATCCTATGTTTGCATCTACAAAAGGTTTTAAATCGTAAATATATCTTCCTTTCGTGTCGGGCGTTATTCCTTCTACAGGTCTTAATGAGTATGTTTTTCTACTGCCGATTACTTG
>JALTUD010000016.1 GCA_027047735.1 Flavobacteriales bacterium
ATACGCTTGCACAAATGATTGGTTTTTCAGGGTGGGATGTCATTCAGGAAAGTAATTTTAACGGAATGTCTTTGCAGGGAGATCCTGCTTTACGATTGAATACTCATCAAGCTCCTGAGATTGTATTAGCCGAAGATAGAGTTTGGAGTGTTCCTACACAAATAGATTTGTCGGTAGATACTTTTGATTTATATGTGGTGGTAACCAACATAGGAAGAGCGTTTAGAGATTCGTTTAGTTTGGAAGTAAAGAGAATTTTTCCAAATGGTTCAGATTCTACTTACACTAAAATTGTTTCCGGATTATTAAACAGAGATACAATTGTTTTTAGAATGCCTACGTATCATAATATTGCAGTAGGAGCTAATCAATATATTATCAAAGCTGATTTGCCAAACTCGGTAATTGCAGAACACGTAGATGAGTACAATAACAACCAAATCAATTATACCAATTACGTTATATCAAACGGTTTATTGCCGATTTGGCCTTATGATTATGCCATTATACCTAATCAACAAGAAACCTTAAAAGCATCCACCATTAATCCGTTTGCACCCGAAAGAACGTATGTTTTTGAAATAGATACCACAGATTTATTCAATTCCTCATTTAAAAAAGTGCAACGGAGAGTAAGTGGAGGAGGAGTGGTTGAAGCTCTGCCTACACATTGGATTAACAGTACGACTAATCTTCCCGAGATATTAAGTTTTACGGATAGTACCGTTTATTTTTGGCGGTGTTCACCGGATAGTACGGTAAAAACTTGGGTAGAGTCTTCTTTCCAATACATTCCTGAAAAATGGGGGTGGGGACAAAGTCATTTTTTCCAATTTAAAAATAATGCTTATACGAATATAGATTACAATCGAACGTCGAGAACATTTGATTTTCATCCGTCAGTAGCACAATTAGATGTGGTTACAAAAATCCACCTAAATACACATTGGACAAGTCCCGAACCTCAGGCAACACTCTGGAAAATTTCAGGAGCAACACAAGATTACGGAGGTTTTGTTTGGCCGGCGATTCACATCGGAATTGTTGATCCTATATCCTTAACTTCGTGGCGGACACCTTGGGTGGACGGAAACGGCAATGTTTTAAATGCCGACCATTGTTTCGGTCAGTTTAACGGAGATCCAAGCGTCTGTGGAAATACTACACTCATGGGAAGAAATAGAACACAGGGAATCTTTATTTTTAATTTTAATTCTCCGGAGCAAATGGATTCTTTAGCAAGTTTGTTGACCAATAAAATACCTGATGGTCATTACATCGTAGCTTATACCTATATTCCCAACACTTATACATCTCCCATGTCTTTAAACAGTGCTATGCCACCCGCTTTATTCTTAGCTTTTCAAAATTTAGGGTTTACAGGCTTGGTGCCGGGAGATGATGATAAAGGGTTTATATTATTCTGTAAAAAAGGAGTGCCGAGTTCTGCTCAAGAAGTTTATTCTCTTCCGATGAGTGGTGGAGTAACATATCCGGCGGTAGAATCACTAGAATTTCAAGCGATTATTCAGGGCTCAAATACACAGGGCTTTGTCAATTCTACAATAGCAGGACCTGCGAGAGATTGGAAAACACTTTATTGGAAACAACACGCCGGAGAAGCGAATACCGGCGATACTACACGTTTACGTCTATCCGGAATCACCGACAACGGTTACGAAACCGTATTGCTCGATACGTTAATGACAACATTTGACTCTGTTCTGCAATTAGAAAATATCATAGATGCCAATCAGTATCCGAGAGCAAGGTTACAGGCGTGGGAAATTGATTCTTCAACGTTCACACCGGCACAATTAGAACGTTGGCAATTAATCTATTCGCCTGTACCTGAATGTGCCGTAAATCCGCAAAAAGGATATTATTATTCCGTAACCAACGATACGATTTCAGAAGGCGATTCCGTTCATTTTGCCATAGCCATAGAAAACGTTAGTGCTTTCGATATGGATAGTTTAAAAGTAGATTATTGGATAGAAGATCAGGGGCATACCCGTCATTATATTAATTATCCGCGACAAGACTCATTGAGAACCGGAGAAGTGTTGCTTGATACCCTTTCAATCTCAACATTAGGTTACGGAGGTTTGAATGGATTATGGATAACCGCCAACCCTCGTGTTAGTGGAAATATTCAAGACCAAGAAGAACGGTTTTACTTTAATAATTTCGCCGAAAGACCTTTTACTGTTAACGAAGACAAAACCAATCCGATATTAGACGTAACCTTCGATGGGATTCATATTTTAGATAAAGATATAGTCAGTCCCGAACCTCATATTGTCATCACCTTAGACGACGAAAATAAATTTTTGTTGCTAAATGAAGATGCAGATACTGCCAATGTGCAGGTTTCATTAAGACGTCCAAATTCAGCTACATTTGAACCTTTATATTACAATATAAACGGAGAAGAACAGTTGAAATGGATTCCTGCAAGTGATGAAAAAAATATCTTTAAAATCGAATATACCCCTAACTATAAGGAAGATGGAATATACACCCTAAAAGTACAAGGAAAAGATAAGTCAGGTAATTTCTCAGGCGATTTAAGTTATCAAATATCTTTTGAAGTTATCAATGAATCCACCATCACCAATTTGTTTAATTATCCCAATCCATTTTCTACCAAAACACATTTTGTATTCACCCTCACAGGTCGCGAAGTACCCGAACATCTATTGATTCAAATTATGACCATCACCGGAAAGGTTGTTAAAGAAATCGATTTGGCCGACCAAGAAATGTTGAGAATAGGAAACAATAAAACCACTTATTATTGGGATGGAAAAGACGAGTTTGGGGACTATTTAGCCAATGGAGTTTACCTCTATAAAGTAACCGCAAAACTAAACGGAGAAAATATCAAGCACCGAGCAACCACAGCCGACAAAGCCTTTAAAAAACAAATAGGTAAAATGTATTTGATGCGTTAAAAAAATAATTTGGGCGTTCCCCTCATTCACAAAAACAA
>JALTUD010000017.1 GCA_027047735.1 Flavobacteriales bacterium
GGATTAAACTATCCGTGGGATAGAAGTACGGTTTTGCCGTTATTACGGCTTTTCCGTTCATTTGTCTTTTTTGCCAATTAAAATCTACGTGCAATTCGGTGTGAATAATATCACTTTTACGTGTTTCAGACGCGTTATATATCGGACGTTCTACTTTTTTGGCTTCTTCTTTATTTTCTCCTTCTATATTTATTTCCGGTAAAGCTACTTCGGGAGTTTGCTGTATGTTTTTCTTTGGTGAACACGATAGGAAGAATAGACATATTCCTAAAGTTGTTAAAATGTTATTGGTCTTCATCTTTTTTATTTGTTTATACTTTGTACTGTGCTGCGTTAGGGATAGAAGCGGCATCCTTTTGCCCTCCCTCCTTTTGGAGGGCAAAAGATATAGCGGATAGCCCGACCCTAAAAGCAAAAAAGAGCGTTCCCTGAAAGGGTATGCTCTTTTTTGCTTTTAGGGGAACGCCCTAAATCTTCTTTTATATATTTTGTTTTCCTAAGAGTAAGACGGGATTTTCCATATAATTCTTAAAGGTATTTAAAAAGGCGGAACCAACCGCTCCATCCACTACCCGATGGTCGCAACTTAGGGTTACTTTCATAATGTTTCCCGGAATGATTTGACCGTTTTTAACTACCGGTACTTGCTTGATTCCTCCTACGGCTAAAATTACTGAATCCGGGGGATTGATGATGGCGGTAAATTCTTCTATTCCGAACATTCCCAAATTAGAAATGGTAAATGTGTTGCCTTGCCAATCTTCGGGTTGTAACTTTTTTGCTTTGGCTTTTTGTGCATACTCTTTTACTTCTGCACCTATTTGCGTAAGGGTTTTTCCGTCGGCAAAACGAACGACCGGCACCAATAAACCATCGGGAACGGCTACGGCTACTCCGATATGTATATGTTCGTTGTAGCGAATAAAATCACCATACCAACCTGCATTTACTTCGGGATGCTCCCTTAAAGCTGCCGCACTTGCTTTGACAACTAAATCGTTAAAAGAAATCTTTTGCGGTGCTATGGTCGCATTGATTGATTTTCTGGCTTCGATTGCATTATCCATATCGATGGATATTGTAAGGTAAAAGTGAGGTGCAGTAAACTTACTTTCTGCCAAACGAGCGGCTATTACCTTTCTCATCTGTGAAACCGGCTCATCGCGGTAACTTTCGACACCAACAAAGGTATTTCCTCCACCGGTATAGTTATCTATATCACGTTTTACAATTCTTCCTCCTTCTCCTGTCCCTTTGATAAATGAAATATTGATTCCTCGCTCTTCTGCTAACTTTTTAGCTAATGGAGAAATTTTTAACCTTCCGTCTTGAGCTACTGTTGATGCCGGCGGATAGGTTGTCGCTGTTTGTTGTACTACGGTTTTAGTAACAGGTTGAACAACCTCTCTTTTTATCTGAGGTGTAGATTTTACTTCGGTTTTTGCGGGTTGTTCTGCTTTCTTTTCTTCACTTTTAGGAGTAGATTCTTCTTTTTTTATTTGTTCCAAAAGTTCTGAAATATCTTCTCCTTCTTCTCCGATAATTGCCAATACCGAATCTACCGGTGCTCCCTCTCCTTTTTCTAATCCTTTGTAAAGCAAAACTCCCTCATCAAAGGCTTCAAACTCCAAAGTAGCCTTATCGGTTTCTATCTCTGCCAAGACATCTCCCGATTGTACTTTATCTCCAACGTTTTTGTGCCATTCCGCGATGACTCCTTCGGTCATTGTGTCGCTTAATTTTGGCATTTTAATTACTTCAGCCATATCTATCTTTGCTTTCTTATTTTAATTCGTAATCAGTAGTGTATTCTATCACAAACGGATAATCTCCTACATATACATCTTCGTACAATTCTTTTGGTTCCGGATCAGGTGATACCTCAGCAAATTCAACCGATTCTTTTACGATTTGTTTTACACGAGCATCTATTTCCTTCAATTCTTCTTCGGTAGCTAAGTTGTGTTCTTTTATGACATTCAAAACCTGTGTAATCGGGTCTTTATGCTTGTATTCTTCAACTTCTTCTTTGGTTCTGTATTTTTGAGGATCGGACATTGAATGACCTTTATAACGATAGGTTTGAATATCCAACAATACAGGCCCTTTTCCGGCTCTTACGTGCTCACAGGCTTCACTGATTGCCTCGTGAACGGCTTCTACTGACATTCCGTCAACAACTTTTGAAGGCATATCATACGAACAACCAATTTTAGACATATCCACAACATTTGTGGTTCGCTCTACGGAAGTTCCCATAGCGTAATTATTATTTTCGATAATAAAAACCACCGGAAGTTTCCAAGTCATTGCCATATTGAACGTTTCGTGAAGGATTCCTTGCCTTGCGGCACCATCTCCGAAAGAGCAAAAAGTTACATTGTCGGTACCTTTGTATTTTTCAGCAAAGGCAATTCCTGCTCCCATTCCGATTTGAGCACCTACAATTCCATGTCCTCCCATAAGATTTACTTTCTTATCGAACATGTGCATTGAACCTCCTTTACCTTTAGATAATCCAGTTGTTTTACCAAACAACTCCGCCATCATATATTTTGGGTGAACACCTAAGGCTATCGGATGATCGTGATCTCGGTATGCTGTAATGTGCTTATCTCCTTTTCTACAAGCTGATGCAGTACCCGTTACAACGGCCTCTTGACCTATGTACAAATGACAAAACCCTCCAAACTTTTGTTGAATATAAAGATGACCAACCATCTCTTCTACCTTCCTCATTAATAGCATATCTTCGTACCATTTCATGTACTGCTCTTTGGAGTATTTTAACTCTGATGCGGAAGTTTTTTTATTGTTAGAACTCATAGCGTGTAATAATTTTAGTAGTAAATCAAAACAATTTGAATAATACCCAAACTGTTTCAATCTACAAATATATGATTTCTAAAATCAATAAATGATTTTGTGTAATTATTTTTACACTAAAAAAAAGCCCTTTCTAAATGGAAAGGGCTTTCTTCAAAAGAGCAATTATTAAAATCGATTTGTTTTAAAACTGATTAAACAAACTATATTTATTAATCTACATTGTCGTGAAGGAAAGAATTGTTATCACTTAAACCTGTGCGTTTATTCCCTTCTTCATCTTGTATATCTCCCAAACTAAACTTGGAAACCGATGATTCTGATGAATGCGGAACATCATCTAAACGAATTTGACGTCTTTTATATGCCGGTTCCCGTTCCATTTCACTTAACCCTGATAAGGTTTTAAGTTTTTGGCTATTTTGACGAATTTTCTCAATTCTTTGTCTCGCCAACTCCAAATTACTTTCTACGGAAGGACGTTTAGTTTCTTCTTTATTTTCAGGAGTTTGAAAGGTTGGCGTATCATTGTTATTTACCTCATTAACAGAAGTGTCTTCGATATCATCTTCCAAGAAATATCGCTTAACTTCCGGTTCTTTGTTTTCCGAAGTAGATGACGCACCTAAAAACGTATCCGCTTCATTATTGTTTCCCGGTTCTTTCTCTTCAGGAACATCTTCATCAAGATTCCAAACTATTTTTTTAGCTTCAACTTCTTTTTCTTCAGTCTGAACAGGAGCATCCATTGTATTGTTTTCACTGTTCAACTCATCATTTACATCAGCAACTGATTCTAAATCATGTTTGATAATCGGTTCTTGAATAGGTTGTACTATTTCTTTTTGAAACAACTCAGGAGCTTTTTTCTCCTCCATAGTATCTTCCTTTGATACCTCTTTTTTTACTAAGTAAGGCTCTTGAAAATCACTATCTGTTTTAGAGAACAAAGAATTATTCTCAACAGGCGACTGAATTGGAGAAGAAATCATATTAGGTTGTTCATCTTCTAAATTCATTTTCTTTTTCTCCGGTGCTTTTGGTGGCAACCCGGTGTCAATAGAAGTTTTAAATCCGGTAGCTATGATTGTTACGCTCAATTTATCTCCTAAAGAATCGTCTTTTGCATGTCCCCAAATCACATCAGCAGTACTTCCTGCAGCATCTTGAATATAATCCGTGATTTGCATAATTTCATCCATTAACACTTCTTGCTCTCCGTAAGTAATATTTAGTAACACATACTTAGCTCCTTCTATATTATTATCATTCAACAACGGAGAATCGAGAGCTGAAGTAACGGCCTTTAGTGCCCTATTTTCACCTTCTGCACTTGCCGACCCCATAATTGCAACGCCACTGTCTTTCATTACCGTACTCACGTCATTGAAATCGACATTTATTTGACCGGTTACAGAAATAACTTCAGCTATACCTCTAGCTGCGGTTGCCAAAACATCATCAGCTTTACCAAAAGCCTCGGCTAAGGTTTGATTGCCGAAAATCTCACGTAGTTTATCATTATTAATAATTAAAAGCGTATCAACTGCATCTCTCATGCGTTCAATTCCTGCTTCTGCTTGTTGTCTTCTTTTACGCCCTTCAAACATAAAAGGGATAGTAACGATACCTACCGTTAATATTCCCATTTTACGAGCTAATTCAGCAATTACAGGTGCAGCTCCCGTACCTGTTCCACCGCCCATTCCGGCAGTAACGAAAACCATTTTTGTGCTTTTTGAAAGAATATCTTCAATTTCTTCGAGGTTTTCTATAGCCGCATTCATTCCCACTTCCGGGATAGAACCTGCTCCTCTTCCTTCGGTTAAACTTGCTCCTAATTGTATTTTTACAGGAACGGGACTTACATCCAAAGCTTGATGGTCTGTATTACAGACAATAAAATCTACTCCTTTTATTCCTTGTCTAAACATGTGATTAACGGCATTGCTTCCGCCACCACCGACTCCTATCACTTTGATGATAGAAGATTGATCTTTTGGTAAATCGAACTTCATAATATTGCTCTTTTAGGGATTTTTAAAATTTTGTTTCTAGTCTATGTTATCTTCAAAGAAGCTAAGCACTTTATTGAAAAAACCGCCTTTAGTTTTCTCTGAATGTGTACGAGTGTTTACTTCTTGCTTGCTTTTATATTTATCAAATTGTTCAAAACCTTTTGCTACTAAACCTACTCCCGTTGCATACATTGGGTTATCAAGTTTAATATTACTATTTGAGCTTAAATGCTCATCCGGATGACCGATACGTGTATCCATACCTGTTATATACTCACTAAGCTGACAAATATGTTTTAACTGAGAACCACCACCGGTTAAAACAATTCCTCCAATTAATTTCTTTTCGTAACCTGAATTTTTTATTTCAAAATAAACATGTTCTATTATTTCAGAGATACGAGCATTAATAATACTTGATAAATTCTTTATTGAAATTTCTTTAGGATCACGTCCTCTCAAGCCCGGAATACACACTATTTCATTTTCTTGACTAGGTGTAGGAAAAGCCGTACCGAATTTTGTTTTCATTAATTCAGCTTGTCGATGCATAATCGTGCACCCTTCTTTTATATCTTCGGTAATTATATTTCCTCCAAACGGAATTACCGCCGTATGACGAATAATACTATCATGAAAAATAGCAATATCAGTTGTTCCACCGCCTATATCTACCAGTACAATTCCGGCTTCTTTTTCTTCATCACTCAATACTGCCGCCGATGATGCTAAAGGCTCAAGAATCAACTCAGCTACTTCAAGACCCGCTTTCGCAACACATTTATATATGTTTTTTGCGGCTGCAATTTGTCCAATAATGATATGAAGGTTCGCCTCTAACTGAACACCAGCCATTCCAATCGGATCTTTAATTCCGCTTTGTCTATCCACAATGTATTCTTGTGGTAAAACGTGAATAATTTCTTCACCGGGTTTCATTACCAATTTATACATGTCTTCGATTAAGTTATCGATATCCAGTTGACTGATTTCCGTATCTACTTCTGCACGAGTAATCATTCCTCTGTGTTGCAAGCTTTTTATATGTTGCCCCGCTATACCAACATTTACCACATTAATATCTATTCCGGTTTTTGCCTCTGCTTCCTCAACCGCAGCACGAATAGACTGTACCGTTTTCTCAATATTAGAAACAACTCCGCGTGTTACACCCAAGCTGGGTGATTTACCAACACCTAAAATTTCTATTTTCCCGTTTTCATTTTTTCTTCCTACTATGCAGACTATTTTGGTGGTTCCAATATCTAGTCCGACTACTATTTCCGGTGCATCCATATTACTATTGGTATTTATCGTTTTGAACAAACTATTTGATTATTATATTTTAAGTTAATTGTATCGTAATTGTTTAATTCTTTGGGGTCTATTACCTCGGTATAAAAAGTTGTTAAGTGTTTTAATTTCTTTTTAATATTTTCACTTTCTCCAAGCAACACCCTGTTTTTCCCCACACGAGGTATTAGCTCAAACTCTTTTTTATCATTTACGTAAATCTGTAAGGTTTGAGCCTTTATAAAATCGTTTTTATCCAAGGCTGAAGCTACATTATAAATATCATCTATTAAATGAATATTACTCAAGCTATCGTTTTGTTGAATAGCAACAGCATTAGGTAAATTACCATTCATATAGTAAATAGCTCCACTAAACACAGGTACTCTTGCCGTATAACTTTGACTTAGCGGAATAGTTTCTCCGTCTTCATCCAAATAAAAACTCACCAAACCATTACTTGCAATGATACGGGCAATCGGTCGGCTTTGTTGAATATCCAGTACTAACTTTCCGTTATTCAACTCATATACCTCAGCACTTTTAACTCCTGCCGTTTCTCGAACTTCATTCTCTATTACTTGCGTTTCAATCTCTCCTATCGGTTGATTATTTAACGAATAGCCCAAATCATAAACTTGTTCCATTACGGATTCTTCGGTTATAAAATGATGCCCATCGACTTGAGATATATTAATTTCTGAAGCAGAACAAGGTATTGCAGAGTAAGAGTAATCTACAAAAATCAATAAACCTATTACCAACAGGTAAAAAGCCGACCAACTCAATATTTGAACTATACTTTTTTTCATTTACACAATTGCCTGTTCTATTTCATTTTTTAATACCGGAACTAATGTATCTATATCACCTGCTCCTAAAGTCAACAAGACATCAATGTTTTCAAAATCAAGATTATTGATTACCTCCTCCTTAGATGCTATTTTTTTATTTTCTATTGTAACTTTATCCAAAATCATTCTTGAAGTAACACCTTCTATCGGTTCTTCTCTTGCCGGATAAATATCCAACAAAATTAATTCATCTAACAAAGACAAGCTTCTTGCAAAATCATCAGCAAAATCTTTTGTTCTACTATATAAGTGCGGTTGAAAAACGCCGGTAATCTTTTTGTTGGGATATAATTGACGTACAGACTTAATGCAAGCCTCTAATTCGGTTGGATGATGAGCATAATCATCGATATAAACCACGTCCTCATTATCTACAATATACTCAAAACGCCTTTTGATACCCTTAAAGGTTTTTATTCCTTCCACCAAAACATGAGAATCTACCCCTAATTGCTTTCCTACAATAAAAGAAGCAATAGCGTTTTCGATATTGTGCAAGCCTGCCAATCCGATATGAATATTAGTTAGTACTTCATCGGGAGTTTGTAGAGAAAAAATATACTTTCCGTTTTCTGTCTTGATATCAAAAGCATAATAATCCGCTTGTTCGGTTACGGAATAAGTGATTACATTCTTATGCTTTATTTTCAGTCCTTTCTTCAGTATCAACACACCATCATCAGGAAGTTTATCGGCATACTCCTGAAAAGAGGTAAGCATCTCTTGGTGGTGTCCGTAAACATCCAAATGATCGGCATCTGTGGATGTAATGACTGCAATATTTGGCGACAAAGTTAAAAACGAACGGTCGTATTCATCTGCTTCTACAACAACAGTTTTAGATTGATTTGAAAAAAGATAATTAGAATTGAAATTAGTAGCAATTCCTCCCAAGAAAGCATCAATAGGAACACCGGCTTGATGTAATAAATATGCAGAAAGTGTAGATGTTGTAGTTTTCCCGTGTGTACCCGCCACACCAACAGTAAAATAATTTTTTGTTATTTCTCCAAGAATTTCCGATCGTTTTAAGATTTGAAATTCGTTGTTTTTAAAAAAATTCAACACATCATTATTATCAGGGATAGCCGGTGTATAAACCACCAAAGTATCTTTGTACTTATGGCTTTTGGGAATTTCATTTATAGCATCGTTATATTGAATAATCGCTCCTTCGTCTTCCAAAGCTGTGGTAAGAGGAGTTTTAACTCTATCATACCCAACAACACTGCAATCCTTATTTAGAAAATAACGGGCAACAGCACTCATTCCGATACCTCCGATACCGACAAAATAAATGTTATGTATTTTTTTTAAATTCAATGGATAAAATTGTTAATAACTTGTTTAATTTCTTTTATTTTTTATAATATTCAATATTTCTTGTGCTATTTCTGTGTCTGCATTTGATCTTCCTAAGGGAGCAATATTTTCGCTTAATTCCCTTTGTAACTCTTGATTTTCGAGCAACTCGAGTGCAGTCGGGACTAATTTCGTAATAGATTCGCTGTCTTTTACAAGCAGTGCTGCTTTTTTATTAACAAGTGATTGGGCATTTTTCGTCTGATGGTCTTCTGAAACGTTAGGAGAAGGCACTAAAATTATTGGCTTTTTCACCAAACAAAGTTCACTAATTGACAAAGCTCCCGCACGGCTAATCACCACGTCTGCCACGGCATAAGCCAAATCCATACGAGAAATAAAAGGTAGTGCTTTGATGTTTTGATTACCATTCTTTTCATTCAATTTTTGCATTTCCCGGTCATAAAATTTTCCGGTTTGCCAAATGAGTTGAACATCATTTTTTTTGTTAATTAATTCAAAATTTTGCGTTATACTATCATTTAATGTTCTTGCTCCTAAACTTCCGCCTAAAATTAGTATTGTTTTTTTGTCGGCGTCTAATTGAAATTCACGATAGCCTTCTTCTCGTTTATTTTCTACATTTAAAATATCCTTTCGTACCGGGTTTCCGGTTAGCTTAATTTTGTCTTTTGGAAAAAAACGTTCCATACCTTCATAAGCTACACAAATTAAGGCTGCTTTTTTAGCCAATAATTTATTGGTTATTCCGGCGTATGAATTTTGTTCTTGTAGTACGGTCGGGATGTTTAATTTTTCAGCCATTTTTAAGGTAGGACCACTAGCATAACCTCCAACACCAACAGCTACATCGGGATTAAATTCTTTTACTATGTTTTTTGCACTTTTCAAACTTTTCAACAGCTTAAATGGAAAGGCTAAATTTTTTAGTGTCAACTTTCGCTGTAAACCAACGACATCTAATCCTTTTATCGGATAACCTGCTTGCGGGACTTTTTCCATTTCCATTTTTCCGTTTGCTCCTACAAACAGTATTTCGCATTCGGGGGTTAATTCTTTTAGTGCATTGGCTATGGCTATGGCAGGATAAATATGCCCTCCGGTTCCTCCTCCGCTAATGATTATTCGTGGTGATTTCATATTGAGTTTTGTTTGTTTCTTTTTATTCTAACCGCGTTAGGGTGTATCCCTAACATGAAATGAAAGTAAGCACATAAAGCGGTTTTGTCGCCCTCATACTTCTTCATATTTTATTTCCATAGCTGGGGCTATGCAAAGAAAATATTCATCGTCTGAGAACTACAAATTCCACTTTCTTGCAC
>JALTUD010000018.1 GCA_027047735.1 Flavobacteriales bacterium
TTATAGTGTCCATTTTCTAAATTATCCAACATCGTGATAATTTCGTTGTCTGAGTTATAGGCTAAAAAACCTAATCTTCCGGTATTAAGTCCTACTATCGGCAATCTTGTACTTCCGACAGCGGTAATGGTATCTAATAGTGTTCCGTCCCCTCCGATGCTCAGCAAAAAATTTACAGGGTCGGAAATTTCTTTAGAATCCTGATATTCAGAATGACTTCCCTCTAATGTAATGGACAAGCTTCTAATGTAATCGGCAAAATCTTTATTGATGTAATAGTTTATTTTCCTTGTCTTCAATTCATTGAAAAGCAATTGAATAGAATCTTTTCTGTCCTTTGGGAAGTTTTTTCCGAAAATGGCTATTTTTATGTTGGCTTTGATAAGACTAAATATTTAAGTAATTAATTAAAGCTTCATAATTCTCACGAACGGTATTGGCTATCTGATTATGCGTATGGAAGGATTTAACTACATAATCGTAGCGGTTAAAAGCGTGTAACAATCCGCCAATTTCTTCTCGATTTAGTTTTAGGGTAACCTCAATCTTTTTGGAGTCTAATTCGGAAGTTACGAAAGCTCCCAAGACCAAACATTGATTGGCTTCTGCTATTTGAGCTAATTTGGCTAATGAATAGTCAATTTTATTCATCTCCAAAACAACTACGGCTCCGGGGGTAATAATAGATGCTGTTTGTGTAAAAGATTCTACCAGCTTAGAAAGGGTTATACTCCCCAAATAATTTTCTTCCTTATCCAAAACCGGGATTATAGACAAATTTTGTTGAGCTACAAGTCGCATAATATCCAGTAGGTGAGTATCTGCATAGACAAAAGGACGATTAAAACTAACCTTCATCTCTTCGAGAGCAATGGAAGGGTTGTTTTGATCGTAAATCAAATCATCGGTTACTAAGCCCAAATACTCCGTACCGCGGACTACGGGCAAGTGAATGACTTTAAATTCATCCATCCATACCAAGGCTTTTTCTCCGCTTTCGTTGGGCTTTATCGGTGGTATTGTATCTACTATTATATCTTTTGCTAACATATTTTATCTATTGGTCATTGTGCAGGATTTATAATTTATCCGGTATCCTCCAAAAGGGACTGCATATTCTCTCTTCTTTGAACAACTTCATTATCTTTGTCGTTTTACTTTAAACAAGTTCAATCCGTACACTCTCACTCATTGTACGACAAAGATACAAAAAAGATACTGAATGAATATTCTTCTACTTACTGACGGTATAACTCCTTTTGTTACAGGAGGGATGCAACGGCATTCGGCAAACCTTGCTAAACATTTAACATTGCAAGGAGCTAAAGTTACGTTGGTTCATTGTGTTGCCTTTGGTGATTCTTTGCCAAAGGAGGACGATGTAAACATTGAGTTGTTCGGCAACTCCGACCAAAAACTCCATAAAATCATTACTCTTCATTTCCCTAAGAAAGGGATTATGGTGGGCCATTATTTATCGAACTCATACGCCCATTCTAAAGAGATTTTTAATCAATTCCGTGATTTTTCCGAGTTTGATTTTATCTACGCTAAAGGCTTTACCGCTTGGTATTTTATAGAGCAGAAAAGAAAAGGAATGAATTTACCTCCGATTGGTGTTAAATTTCATGGTTATGAAATGTTTCAGGAACTAAACTCCATTTCGCAAAAATTAAAAGCTTTTTTGCTAAAAGGCCCTACAAAATGGAACAATGAAAATGCCGATTATATATTTTCATACGGAGGAAAAATAACCGACCTTATTTTGAAAACATTTAACGTCGATAAAAATAACGTGTTTGAATTTACCTCAGGTATTGATAACGAATGGATACGCGAGGAAGAACTTCAATCAAATTCTCCGGTTCGTTTTGTGTTTGTCGGAAGAGCGGAGGAACGGAAAGGGATTAAAGAACTGAATAAAGCTCTACAAAAGATTGAAGGAGATTTTAACTTTCATTTTGTAGGCAACATCCCCAAAGAGCAACAAATTACCTCCAATAAAATCACTTACCATGGGGAGCTTAAAAACAAAAAAGAAATAATAAAAATCTTAGACCAATCGGATGTACTGGTATGCCCCAGTCATTCGGAAGGTATGCCCAATGTGATTTTAGAAGGTATGGCAAGAGGTTTAGCGATACTAGCCACCGATGTCGGTGCCGTAGAAAAATTGGTAAATGACGAGAATGGGATGCTTATACCTCCTTTAAATCAAGGTAATTTGGAAAATGGATTGATAAATTTTATCAAGATGCCCAATAACAAGCTTCTTGAATTAAAACAAAAATCTATTGAAAAGACAAAGAATAACTATCTTTGGAAAAAAATCACAACTCAATTAATGGCTACGCTTGAAAACATAGCGGAATAAAGAAAATGAAAACAGCTCAACAACCACTATCAAAAACGGATAGAGTGTATCTACCGGGGTTAGACGCTCTGCGTTTTTTCGCAGCCTACTCCGTGATTATTGGTCATGTTGAATTATTGAAATCTCAGTTGTACGTTTCCAACTACGCCCCTTTATTTGAAAAAATAAATTTTGGAGGTTTGGGCGTGTATTTCTTTTTCGTTCTCAGTGGTTTTCTCATAACCTACCTGCTTATACATGAAAAAGAAAAAACAGGAACGATAGCCATCAAACAATTTTACATTCGTAGAATCCTTCGTATTTGGCCTTTGTATTACCTCATTGCCTTTTTGGCTCTATTTGTTTTTCCTCATTTTCAAATATTGCACATACCGTGGTTACAACAGTTTTACAATCAAAACTTTACGGCAAATCTCATCTTATTTGTCTTGATGTTGCCT
Organism: Flavobacteriales bacterium; assembly: GCA_027047735.1. GTDB lineage: Bacteria > Bacteroidota > Bacteroidia > Flavobacteriales_D > Parvicellaceae > S010-51. The sequence continues at coordinate 2,815 of JALTUD010000018.1, forward strand.
AATGTAGCCTTCTCATTTATGCCGGCACTTCCACACGCAGGGCAACTATGGTCGATAGGTGTGGAAGAACAATTCTATTTAATTTGGCCGGTTTTGGTAAAAAAAACAGAAAAATTGTTACACCTCATCCTTCGATTGTTATTTGTCATTCTTTTGGTTAAAGCTTTGTATGTTGTTCTCATGCAAATTGGTATTATACCTAAAAACTATTGGACAGCCGGTATAAAGAGATTCTTAGCCATGAGTAAATTTGAATGTATGCTGATTGGAGCGTGGGGAGCATATTTGGTCAAACACAAAATGCAAAGTTGGTTAACGGTCATCTACCAACCTTTTGTACTGGCAGCATCTATTTTACTTTTACCCTTTTTGAGTTATTTCTCATATGATTATGAACTGTTAAACAATACAATTCATCTAATTTATGCCGTTTTATTTTTGGTCATTATACTCAATGTATCAACCAACCCCAATTCCTTTTTACAGTTAGAAACACGACTTTTTTCTTTTTTGGGTAGAATTTCTTACGGATTATACATGTACCACATGTTCATTATTGTTTTGCTGATTCAGCTGGGGGAACAATACTTTGACACCAATAGCACCCTTTTCAACATTTATTTGTATCTATCAGCAACAATTGCTAGTATAGCCATAGCGACAGCATCATATTATTGGTTTGAAAAACCGTTTTTAACTCTTAAAAATAAATACACCATTGTCAAAAGCGGAAAGTCATAGCGAAAAACCGATAAGTAAAGTATTAGAGTTTTTAATTTTTCTATCTATTTTTATCAACTCTTATATTTTCTTTCGATACCCTTTTGAGGCGTACTTACACTACCCTATCGAAATCGTATTGATTCCTGTTTTTATAGCCCGATACGGTTATCCTAAATTTCTGGCAAAATTACTTTTCTTTGCTTTTGTAATCGGAGGAATTTATATAGTCAAAGGAACATACCCCGCATTTGATTTTATAAAGATTTGGGGCGGGATGTATCTTTCCTTTACCTTCTATTATTTTGTCATTCGCCATTATGAATACGATGTAAAGCGATTGTTTAGAGTTTACCTAAAGTGGTCGTATGTATCGGCATTAATAGGACTAATTCAAGCCATATCCTTTAAATTAGGTTTTGTTTACGGCTATAACTTTCGTTGGATTTTAAACAAGTGGAGTATCAGCTACGGCGGAATATGGGGTTTGCGTATCAACAGTATCTTTATGGAGCCCTCAACTTTAGCGGCCGTTTTAGCACCTGCGGTTTATGTGTCGTTATATAACTTGATTTACAAAAAAACGATTTGGTTAACCAGAAGACAGTCCTTAATTATCGTATTTATTTACATCATTACAGGCTCTTCCACCGCCTATATCGGCATCATGATTATTCTTTTTTTATTAACTATGAGCATACGTTTCAACTACATCATATTTGGTGTATTTGCCGGAATGTTTGTCTTTAACTTATTTTACAATCTTTCCGAAGATTTCAGAGGGCGGGTAGATTCTTCCAAAGAATTATGGGTTAATCAAAATTACACCATAAAAAACACCAACACCTCCAGCTTCGTACTATACAACAACTTCCACGTAGCCACCGAAGCACTAAAGGCACACCCTTTGTTTGGGACAGGACTAGGTTCCTATCAAGCAGCATATCATAAATACTCATTAACTAAAAACAAAGACGTAATTGCTTACGATTTTGAGTTCAACACAACCGACGGCAACTCCTTATTTATCAGAATGCTGGTAGAAACAGGCTTGGTCGGAACCTTGTTCTTTATGCTGTTAATCATCCGAGGCTTTATTTTCTTACGCAAAGAAGAACGTTTTTTACCCTATAAGATTATCAGCCAATCTATTTTTATCTTATTCGCTCTCAACCTATTACGACAAGGAAATTACTTTTTGAACGGTTTTCCGTTTTTCGTTTTGCTCTATTACTACAATTACAAAGCCTATTTAAAAGAAAAGAATAAAGAACTTTTACCTAAAAAAGAAACTGTTTAATATGCTCAATATTTGGGCGTTCCCCCAATTTGCACAAACAACGTCTCGGGTATGGTGTCGTAGCTGACGATAGGAAGCACCCATTGTTGTGTTTTCGTACTTTTTATTCACATTCTGTTCGTAGCGTTGGCAAGACATACTCTTTTGCAATTTTGGGCTTGTGTAGTGGCTTGTGCGAATTTCAAATGTGTATGGCTTATGTGTTGGCTATTCATTATGTTTGTATGTTATTAATTTACATTTTATCAATTTCACAGGATTGTTTGGGTCTTTTACTTCAACTTCAGAAATGTCAAAATCTTTATTCTTAATTCCTTCAATTTTGTTTTTACTTTCCTTGCCAAACGAATTGTATTTTTCAGTTGGAATGATACACACTAATTCAAAATCTTTATTTTCTGATTTATGTAAATAATCAAATACTTTTCTTGGATTTTCAATTTGCCACATTCCTCTAATTCTGAGGTTTGTAATACCTAAAGGGTCAACTTGATTTACTCTTCCTAATTCTTTTGTTTCCGAAAACACTACGTCTGGAATTGTTTTAATTCCGTCAGAAATAGTGTCTTTAATTCTCTGATATGTTTCGTGTTTGGCTGCAAATATATTTCCATAAACTACCCAAAGCGATTTTAGTTCAGTGTCAGTTGTGTGACCAACACAATAAATCAAATCTTTGATTGTCCATTTTTCACACTCTTTACATTCCTTTGTAATCATTGGACTTGTATGTCTCAAATCTGCCTTTGGATAACTGCTGTTCAACGCTAAACTACTTTTTGCACTTTGAGTTTTCTTAACTTCAATTGCGTCACCACCTTTTATCATAATATCAGGTGGATTATTTTGCGAACCTAACCAAGAAAATTTTTGATTATAAACTTTCATTCGTTCCATTTCACTTTCTAAGCCTAAAGTATCAGCAAAAGCATCTTTAATGTATTTTTCAAGTGCTTCACCCATACTATTTGCTCTATTTCTACCTGAATATAAAGCACGGATTTTAAAATCATTTTGATTTACGATATTGTAAACTGCTTCTAATATATTTGTCATACTGCTACACTTTCTTTCTCATTTTGTTTAACGTTTAATCTTTCTTGTTTAGAAGCATTTGATGCTAATTGTAATTTAATGCTTTCGGCTAAAAACTTTGCTAAATTAACTGGAACTGCATTTCCTATCATTTTATAACCTGCTGGAACGTTTGTGTAATGAAAAATAAAATCATCTGGAAATGTTTGTATTCTTGCACATTCTCTAACGCTTAAACGTCTATATAAATGTTCTTTTCCTGGAACAAAAACTCTTACGTTTTGCTCTATGAATTTCATTTTCGGTGCTTGCGGATGAATTGGTGCGTGTCGTCCTCCTGCTTGTATTGTATAGGACTGTTCATCCCAACTTCTCACACGATTTCTTGACATAAAAATAGAAGAAAAACTACCAATCATATATTCGTGATTTGTTACTTTACAATCACTTCCATTTGTTTTATTGTATTCCTTTGCAGGTAAAACACCTTCTCTTAAATCCCAAATTGCATCTTTTAATGTAATCTTTGGGAATTTAATAGTCGGAAATTCATACTTAAAATTCAAGTCTTTTCTAATTCCAATGAAAAACACCCTTTTTCTATCTTGTGGAACATTGTAATCAGATGCATTTAACATTTGAAATGATAATTCATATCCAATTCCTGCATTTCTAAAAAGTTCCTTAATTCCTTCTAATGCTTCATTATGTTTTGAAATTAGCATTCCGCTTACGTTTTCTGCTAAAAAGAATTTAGGTTGTTTTGCCTCTAATATTCTTATGAAATCATAGAACAATTGACCTCTTTTATCTTTTATTCCTCTTGCAGCACCTGCTTCACTCCAACTTTGACAAGGTGGACCTCCAATAATTCCATCACATTCAGGAACTTCATCTGCTGGAATATTTACAATACTTCTTTTATCTAGAATTGTGCTAGGGTGGTTTTTTTCGTAAGTTTCCCAAATTTCTTTGTCATATTCATTTGCCCAAATAATATCAAACCCTGCTTTTTGAAATCCAAGATCTAAACCACCTGCTCCTGAAAAAAATGATACTATTTTCATACGGCTTTTACTTTTTTTTATATTGATTATTTAATTGTCTTCTATATTCTGCTTTTTCCTCTGCAACAACAAGCATTTCTTTTGTGCAATCACATTCGTAAATTTGTTTCGCAATTTGGTCGCTCACAAACTCCTTTCTAAGTTCTTTGATGTTTAACTTGAATACTTTTGCTAATTTTAAAAGTCGTTTTTCATCAAAGTCTCGTTTTCCATTTTCGATTTTACTTAGATTAGCACTATCCAAGTCAAGTTTTGCAGCAAGTTGAGTTAAAGTCAATCCGTTTAGATTTCTCAACTCTCTTATATATTCTCCAAATGTTACTTTCATAAGACTTGTCATTTTTTGACAAATATAAAGTTTTTATTTGAATATTTTGTGTGCGGTGGGATAAATTTTACTCTTTTATTTTTTTAGGGTTGGATATTGAGCGATTTGGTAAAAAAAATAAAAGTGTAAAATGTGCGGTTGGCTTGAATTCAGGTGGCTCATCCTGGTATGAAACACAACATACCGCTATCGCTAAACGTTGTTTGTGCAAATTGGGGTCGGGCTATCCGCTATATCTTTTGCCCTCCAAAAGGAGGGAGGGCAAAAGGATGCCACTTCTATCCCTAACGCGAGTAAAATTGGCGGATAGAAAGTGAATTTTTGCTTTCTTAGACGATGAAAAATTCTTTTACTTTTACTTATGAAAAGTAGCTATTTTTACACACATACCTTTCGGTTTTTAACGTCCTGAATTTAAGGCAAATATTTTAAATTCAGTACTTCTGCTACTATTTTTATATACTTCGTTATACTCCGTATATATTATTCGTTCAGTTTTTTTCGTTCTATTCTTTCTCTAGCTTCTATTAAAGCTTGATGTAATTTCTTTTCTAAAATGTCTTTTGGAAGTAATTCCGTCCAATATTCAGCAACCATAATTCCATCCTTATGCATTTCAAGTAATTCTATTTGCTCTTTGCTCGCTTCTGCACAAAGAATTATTCCGATTGGAGAATTTTCTCCTTCTTGTTTTTCATATTTTTCGAGCCATTTTAAATACAATTCCATTTGCCCTTTGTATTTAGCCTTAAACTTATCAATTTTAAGTTCTATTGCTACTAATCTTTTCAATTTTCTATGATAAAATAAAAGGTCTAAATAAAAATCCTCTTCATCTATAATCATTCTTTTTTGACGTTCAACGAATGTAAATCCATTTCCTAATTCGAGTAAGAATAATTCTAATTCTTTGAGTATGGCACTTTCTAAATCATTTTCTAAAAAGCCTTTTTTTAGGTCTAAGAAATCAAGCAAATAAGGGTCTTTTAAAAAACCTTTCTCAATTTTAGAACTATTTTGTATTTGTAAATCAGCATTTTCTACTCGTTCAAAAACTTTTTTAGATATTTGTTTTCGTAAATTACGAATACTTAATTGGTTTTCAATTATCAGTTTCGCATAAAATTCTCTTTCTTCTTTAGTTTTTAAAGGTATTAATGTTATAAAATGAGACCAAGACAAATATCGTGACAGTGTAACGACATTCTCTAAATCGGGAAAGATTTCTGAAAATTGAACCATTCGTCTTAAATTCTTTTCATTAAAACTATTTCCAAATTCAAGAACTAATTTTCGTGACAGTGTAACGAGAATTTCCTTTCCATATTCAGCTCTTTTATTTTTAAGTATTTCTGAGGTAATTCTTTTTCCAATATGCCAATACATTACCGTTAAAGCTGAATTTGCTTGAACAACAAGTTGAGAGTTAGTTTTCTCAATGATATTAATAATATCAGATAAAATTGTTGAATTGTAAGAATTTCGTATTTCCATTATTACCTATTAATTAAAAACCAAAGATAATGTATAGGTCTTTAATTTCTGGTTTTGAGCGTATTTTTTTATGATGTGTAAAATGAGCAATAAGAAAATGAATTATAGTTTTTTAAACACAAAAGAAAATATTTGCTTACATTCAAGACAACTATTAAAAAAATTACACATAAATATTCAATACCTTTGTTGTCAGGTTTTACGAAAAATAAAGACCTAAGGAGAAAAAAATATGCAAACAAAATCATTAAAAGCTCAAAACAAGGAAATATCAAATCCAAAACAGCAACTTGAAGTTTTGAATTTAAGCTCTCTTACTCGTTTTTCTGAAAAATTAAAAGAAGTCAAACAGTTTCCTTTAACCACAAAGCCGTTAGACGTTTTCCAGATAAACATCGGCTATATGTGCAATCAGGTATGCGAACATTGCCACGTAGATGCCGGCCCTGACCGCAAGGAAATAATGGACAAAGAAACCTTGCAAGACTGTTTGAATGCTATAAAAAAAACAAACGTTTCCACTGTTGACATTACAGGAGGAGCACCGGAAATGAATCCTCACTTCAGGTGGTTTATTGAAGAACTGACAAAATTAGATATTGAGGACATTATTGTTCGTTCCAACCTTACCATCATTGTATCCAATAAAAAATATTACGACCTACCCGACTTCTTTAAAAAGCATCAAATTTATCTAATATCTTCATTACCTTGTTACACCAAAGAAAATGTGGATAAGCAAAGAGGAAACGGTGTTTTTGACGCATCAATTAAAGCCTTAAAAATGTTAAACGCAGTCGGATACGGCAAGGAACAAAC
>JALTUD010000019.1 GCA_027047735.1 Flavobacteriales bacterium
CTTTATACCATCTTCTCAAAACCCCTTCTTTACGCGGGTCATTCGGATCAAAATTAATTCCTGATTTTGCTCCCCCGATAGCAGGACCTGAAACAGTAAATTTAACTTCCATCGTCTTTGCTAAAGACTCTACTTCTCTTTTGTCTAAACCTACACGCATCCTCGTTCCTCCGCCGGCAGCTCCTCCTCTTAATGAGTTAATCACGACCCAACCTATTGCTTCGGTTTCGGGGTCTTTCCATTCAAAAACAATTTCCGGTTGTTTGTTTTCAAATTTTTCTAATAATTCCTTCATCTTAATTCCTGTTTTTACCTTATTAATGGGTACATAGCCAAAGTACGGACAAAAGTAATAAAATATATTAGACCTTATATTCAAGTTGTTTAAAGTTTGAATATTTAATATAAAAATGTTTTATATAGTCGGTTATTCAAAGATTTTTTCATCGTCTAAGAATACTAAATTCCATTTTCTTTGCACTTATCTCAACTGCGTTAGGGATAGAACGGCGTGTTTGAACTCCTTTTGGTTTGTTGCATATATGCAAACCAAAAGAGTGAGTAGTGATAGCCCGACCCTCATTAGCAAAAGAAGCGTTTCGCGGTAGCGATATGCTTCTTTTGTCAATGAGGGGAACGCCCAAAACTATATAAACAAGCTAATCATCTGACTATGAAAGGATAGCGAGGTTGTTAACAATTAGTGTGGTTTTATGCTTGATAACTTGTTAATAGCGGTTGGAAAAAACTGATAAAAAAGACTTGCAAAATCAAAAGATAATTTGAGCTATAAAAATATTTGAAAGAAGCACGGTTAGTTATAAAAAGTTTAAGGCAATTAAATAACAGGTTATACACATAAATTATATAAATTTGAAAAAATAAAAAGTAAACAAATTTTAACAGTTATTAGGAAACCAAAATGTGAATAAAAAAGTTAACTCAGCTATAAATCAAGTCGATATATAAAACAGCTTTGTTAACAACTTGTTTATTACTTTTGATAAATCATAAAAGCAAGAAAATTGAGAAAAAGATATAACACATATCAACAGGCTAATAGTAATAATAAAATCTTTTTTTTAAAATTAATTTTTTATTCTTTATTATATATTGTTCATAACTCGATTTTGGTGAATTTTAGTCCTGTTTTCGGACAGGTTAATCCGAATGGGTATAACGTTTTTTATTTTGAAAATTCGGAACTCAAAAGCAGTGAAGGAACGTTGGAAAACGGAAAGCCAAACGGTTATTGGAAAACTTACTACCGAAATCAAAACCTGAAAAGCGAAGGAAATCGAAAAAACTTTCTTTTGGACAGTACGTGGCGGTTTTATTATGAAAACGGTTGCTTGAGCAAGGAAATTAATTATCATCAAAACATCAAAGAAGGGGAAACTAAATTGTACGATACGCTTGGTAACTTGTATGAGATTGACAGATATGCCGAAAATCTGATAAACGGTCTGACAGAAACTTTTTATCCGAATGGTGAATTGCACGAACAAATCAATTACAAAAACGGAAAAAAAGACGGAAGCTATAAAGAGTATGCTGAAGATGACGGACGATTGATAACCTTTGCTGAATTTGAAAATGGATTTTTGAGAAATAGAGAAGAAATCAATCGCTATGATGCTGGAGGAGAAAAAAACGGTGTGTGGAAAGAATTTTATCCCAACGGAAAACTAAAATGGGAAGGAAAATACGTACACGGAAAAATAAATGGAGTTGTAAAAGAATATAAACCCACCGGCGGACTCAAAGAACTCAAAAAATTTGAAGACGGAAAAGTGGATGAACACGCTGAAGAAACCATTTTTGTTGAACTCAATCAACAAATTAATCCCGATGGAAGTCTATTGGTAGGAGGGTATAAAAACGGTAAAAAGCACGGAATATTTCGTCTGTACGATTCTACTGGAGTATTGCAAAACAGTTTTGAATACGAAAAAGGAAGGTTATTGGCAGAAGGATTATTAGATTCTTCCGGACTCAAACAAGGAGAATGGAAATATTATTACCCCGATGGTAAACTCAAAGCCAAAGGAATCTATAAAAACGGACAAAAAGAAGGCGAGTGGATATTCTACCATCCTAACGGTCAAATGCAACAAAAAGGAAAATACATCAACGGTCTGCCCAACGGCTATTGGCAATGGTGGTATGATAACGGTCAACTGCACCGCGAAGAAACCTTTATGCGAGGCTTGGAAGACGGCGAAGTCATCGAATATGATACCCTCGGAACCGTACTCACCAAAGGAGAATTTATAGACGGAATGCGTGAAGGAAAATGGTTCTATCACGTTAACGATTTCAAAGAAGAAGGCGAATTTAGAGACGACGTAAAACACGGTATCTGGAAATCATACTACGACAACGGCAAAAAAGCCTTTGTAGGCGAATACATCAACGGCTTACCCATTGGCAAACACAAATACTATCATCCCAACGGAAAAATAAACTGGGTAGGTTCATACTCCGGCGGATTAAAAGACGGCGAATGGAAAGAGTACAACGACGAAGGACAACTCATTTATACCGTTGAATACAAACGAGGCGAAGAATATAAAATCGACGGTTTTAAGATAAAATAAGAGGTTTTGGGCGTTCCCATTACGGCATAAAAAAGCAATTTCGTTGCACTACATTACTTTTCAACGCCGTAATGGTCGGGCTATCACTACTCGCTTTTTTTGCTTGCAACAGCAAGCAAGCAAAAAAGAGCTCAAACATACCGTTCTATCCCTAACGTGGAATGAAATAAGTGCAATAAAGTGGAATTTGTAGTTCTCAGACGATGAATATTTTCTTTGCATAGCACCAGCTATGGAAATAAAATATGAAGAAGTATGAGGGCGACAAAACCGCTTTATGTGCTTACTTTCATTTCATGTTAGGGATATAATCCCTAACGCGTAGTTCATAAAAAAAATCGACAAACGCAAAATTGTCAAAATTCATAAATTCACGA
>JALTUD010000020.1 GCA_027047735.1 Flavobacteriales bacterium
GAATGAACATAAGAAATAATTTGTTGTATTTGCTTTTCGTTAAACTTACTTTCATGAGCAGGCATCCCGTTTGGACGACCTTTACTTACAGTAGTAAACATATCTCCCGGTGTTCCTCCGTATATCCAATATTTATCTGTTAAGTTAGGACCAACAGAACCTTCTCCATCTGCCATGTGGCAGACCATACATGTTCCATCGTATAATTCTTTACCTTTGGCTAAATCTTCTTTGTCGGTTAAGAACGTAACATTGTCTGCTGAAATTAATAAACCATTTTCTTTTTTGTAATTGTAAACTTCCTTCTCTGATTCTGCCATTTGTTGTGCATAAGCCTCATCTTGAAGTGGCCAAATTTTAAAGGTTTGATATGCCCCCCAATATACAAAAGCGAAAATAATAGTTCCGTAAAACATCCATACCCACCATGGCGGAAGTACGTTGTCTAACTCCTTGATACCATCATAGTCATGGTCTAACAATATCGCATCTTCATCTTCAATGGAAACGGCGTTTGTCAAAAAACCTAACCCTTCATTGTCGTATTTTATTTTATCCTTATCATCTTTATGTTTTAATGCACTAACAGCGTTTGCCAACACCAACAAAGCTGCAACTAAAAACACAATAATACAAATGAGAAAGAAAAAAGTACCTCCGGTTACATCCGACGAAGTAGATTGAGGAACAACAGTTTCATTTTCTGTGTTTTCATCTGCTTTAGGTTCTTCTTTTGGTTTTGGTGGTGCATCCACATATTTGAAAATAGCATCTATTTCCTCTTTTGATAAATGTCCCATTGGAGACATTGTGGCAGGAGAAAAATCCCAAACTTCTTTCGCTCGTTTAGATTTTCCGCTTTCATATAATTCCGATGGGTTTTTAACCCATTCATATATTAAATCTCCCTCTCCGGCTTCTTCCCATTTTGCCTTAGCCCCTTTCAACATTGGACCTACTGAATTTTTATCCACTTTATGGCAAGCGGCACAATTCTGTTTAAAGAGCTTTGCTCCGTCTTGTGCTTCTGCAGTAAAAAAAGTTGCCAATAACGTTGCAAAAACAAGAATCCTGTTCGTTATTTTTTTCATTTTATTATGGTTTATTTTTTTATTTAATATGGTTATCATCCGTTAGAGGAAGTTCTTCCAACGTCTTAATTTTATCTTTATCAACTCTAAATGCCCAAATTATTACCGCAGTAAAAAAGAGCACAAATATCAACAGCGATATAATAGGGTAAATCTCTATACCATCGATACTGGTTAAATTTGCTTTTATAAATCGTAACATAATTATTTAACTTTTATGTCTTGACCAAGACGTTGTAAGTAAGCGGTAAGAGCTACAATTTCTTTTGTTTTTAATTCTTCTACGGCCGCATCTTTAGACTCTTGAGAGTCACCGTCTTTAATTTTAGAGACCATACTCTTAGCTATTTTGAGAGCTTGTTTCTGTAAATCATCAAGAGCTTTAGATTCATATCCTTCCTCATAAGGAACACCTAACGTTCTCATCGCAGCTATTTTCTTTTCTAACAGAGAAACATCTAAATCGTCCGTAATCATCCATGGATACGCAGGCATAATAGATCCCGGAGACATTGTTGCCGGTGATTTCATATGTAAATAGTGCCAATCATCACCTCTTTTTCCCCCTTCACGAGCTAAATCCGGACCAGTACGTTTAGACCCCCACAAAAACGGATGATCGTAAACACTTTCTCCTGCCTTAGAGTACTCGCCATATCTTACCGTCTCAAAACGCATTGGTCGAATCATCTGTGAGTGACAGTTGTTACATCCTTCCCGAATAAATATATCTCTTCCTTCCAACTCTAAAGGAGTATAAGGTTTCACACTTGCTATGGTTGGAATATTAGAATCAACAATGGATACTGGTATAATCTCTATCGCCCCTCCAATAGCCACAGCAACTAAAGATAAAATAGCAAATTTAATTGGTTTTCTTTCCAATACTTCGTGCCACCCTTCATTAGCATACTTTGATTTAGGGTTTAATGGAGCAGCTTCTGCAGGCTCTTCAGCCAAGAAATCACCTATTGCCGCTGTTTTAAATAAGTTGTACACTCCTATACACGCTCCTGTTAAATATATTAAACCTCCCAATGCTCTCATTTTATATAAAGGAGCTAGTTGAGTAACGGTATCCAAAAACTCTCCGTGAACTAATGTTCCGTCAGGGTTAAACTCTTGCCACATCAATCCTTGTACGAATCCTGCCCAATACATTGGTAATGTCCAAAATAAAATACCCAGTGTTGCCACCCAAAAATGAATATTTGCCAGCTTCATTGAATACAATTCTGTTCTCCACATTTTAGGGAATAACCAGTATAACATACCAAAGGTAAGCATACCATTCCATCCCAAACCTCCAACGTGTACGTGAGCAATTGTCCAATCGGTAAAGTGAGAGATGATATTTACATTTTTTAGCGACAACATCGGCCCTTCAAAAGTTGACATCCCGTAAGCTGTAATGGCTACAACCATAAATTTCAACACAACATTATCTCTTACTTTATCCCAAGCACCACGTAAGGTCAATAATCCGTTAAGCATACCTCCCCAAGACGGAGCTATTAACATTACAGAAAACACCGTTCCTAACGACTGTGCCCATTCCGGTAATGATGAATACAATAAATGGTGTGGTCCTGCCCAAATGTAGATAAAAATCAATGCCCAAAAGTGAATAATAGATAAACGATATGAATATACCGGTCTGTTTGCAGCTTTTGGTACAAAATAATACATCAACCCTAAATAAGGAGTTGTTAAAAAGAATGCTACGGCGTTATGTCCGTACCACCATTGAACTAACGCGTCTTGAACTCCTGAGTACCAAGAATAACTTTTCATGAAAGAAATCGGTAACTCCAACGAGTTAAAGATATGTAACATGGCAACAGTGATGAAAGTAGCGATGTAGAACCAAATAGCAACATACA
>JALTUD010000021.1 GCA_027047735.1 Flavobacteriales bacterium
TTGGTGTTGCCGGGTATAGAGGCGATTTAGTAGGAAAATCAGAAGAATCCTTATTAAGTAATACAAAGCCATATTTTAACCTTAGTCTCGAAAGAAGATTTGGAAAAATTCTTGGGGTTGAGTTATTCTATCTCAAAGGACAATTATCCTATAATGAAAATAATTTAGATAGTAATTTGCATCGAAATTTTTTAGCAAACTTTAATCAAGTCGGGGTTAATTTTATCTTTAATTTTGATAATGATATTATAATGAAAAAGCAATCCCCTTTTTCTCCATATTTGTCGGCGGGGGTTCATTTTTTCGGTTTCGATTCGAAAACTGATTTAAAAGATAAAGACGGTAACAATTATTATTATTGGAATGATGGCTCAATTCGAACTATTGATCAGAATAATGAGAATGCACCGAGTATCTATACTGACTCCATGAAGACCAAAAGAGATTATGTGTATGAAACAGCTCTTTCAGGCAGCTATTCAAAATCAACAATTTCAATCCCTTTTACACTAGGATTAAAATGGAAAATTACCGAACGTTTTCAAGGAAGGTTTTATGCTACGTACTCTTTGTTGATGAGTGATTATATTGATAATGTGAGTGATGACTCTAAAAAGGATAGTTATTTTAATACAGGTTTTTCATTGCATTATGTACTACGAAAAAAAGCACCAAAAGATCCTATGTATGAAGATGTTGATGTTAAGAGAATAGACAAAGGAGACAAGGATAAAGATGGTGTAAAGGATATTAATGATGAGTGTCAAGGAACTAGATGGGATGTAAAAGTAGATAAGAAAGGATGTCCAATTGATACTGATAAAGACGGCGTTCCTGATTATTTGGATCAAGAACCGAATACCGAAAAAGGTATGGCTGTTGATGAAGTAGGGAGAACAATTACCGACGCGTTGATTCAGCAACGAATAGAAGAAAGAAATAAAATCATTACAGAACGTAAAACAACTTTTTCGGAAGAAGAAGCTAGTACAAAAACTCTGGATAAGATATTTGACGGTATTAAAAAAGACCACGAAGAAGGTAAGATTGGAAAATCAAAGATACCTGAGCGTTTACAAAGTGTTGACACAAATAAAGATGGGTTAATTTCGACTTCTGAGATGAACGCAGCCTTTGATGGAGCACTTGATGGATCGAATAATTTAACGGCTACAGATTTGAACGATTTAATGGAATATTTCTTTGAACAGTAAAAAAAATAAAGAGAAGGTTTGTTTTATAAAAAAAAGAAACTACCTTTATCAACAATAACAAAAGTTATCAACAAGGAAAACAATATTATTTATGTATAAATCACTTTTTATATCATTGAATTTAGTAGGGTTAATGATGGTTCCATTACTTTATATTGGAAACATAACAATTACGCAGAGTGGACCTTCTTCTGTTGCTCCCGGTGATGAGATTGAAGTTACCATAAATATTAGTAAAGAAGGTGTTCAAGGTCCTGCTCGTTTAAAATTGGACTTATCGGAAGCAAGCGGAATAGAATTAGAGGAAGTAGAGAGTGCGGGAGCATCTTTTTCTTTTAATGAAACAAGTGGTTTGTTTATATGGTATTCTATACAGCCGGACGCCAACGTAACTTTGAAATATCGAATAATAGCAGATAGTGATGCTAGCGGTACAAAAACAATTACGGGACAATTTTCCTATCTGGATGTGGATGAACGTAAGAAAATGGATATAGAGCCTTTTACTTTTTCTGTTAATGGAGATGCTCCGGTTGCAACATCTGAGCCTGAAGAAGAAGTAGATGTGGATGAAGGAGGAGAAGAAACAGAAACAGCCATAGCGGTTAATCCGGAAGACGAAACAACGCCTATTACGACAACAGAATCAACTCCGACACAGGAAGATGTTTCTGAAACAATAGAAGAGGTTGTAGAAGAAGAAGTTGTAGAAGAGTCAACTCCGGTTGATGAGGTAGAGGAAGAAGTTGTAGAAGTTAGTACTCCGGATGAAGAAGAACAACCTACAGAAGAAGTTGAAGAGGAAGATATTGTAGAAGTTTCAGAAGAGGAAACATCGGAAACAGAGAAAGCTGAGGCTGTACCTACCGGAGATGAAGAGGTAACTTGCTCTAGAAATATAGTAAAAAGTGGAAATTCTTATATCGTTTCTGTTACAATAAATAAAGGGATTAATAAAGGGTTTGCTCGACTAAAGGAAGAAGTGCCAAGTGGTTTTAGAGCAGAAAAATTACAAACTGAAGGAGCTGTATTTAAATTCGCTGATGGTGCAGCAAAGTTTTTGTGGAGTCAAATACCTATGGGAAAACAGTCAATAACTGTAAAGTACAGACTTGTTCCTGAAGGAAATGTTAGTGGAACGTATAATATACGAGGTTCTTTTTCTGCTGAATTTTTAGTTGAAAATGACCGTCCAAAAAAAGTAGTAATAGAACCGACTTCTTTTGACGTTGAAGAAGGTTTAGTAGCTGACACACCTTCATCTAATAATTCGTCAAATACGAGTTCTAGGGGCACAGGAAATTCTAATGAAGGTTTTGGAGACACTTCTTATGAAACAAGTTCTTCTAATACAGGAAACGGAAGTAGATCTTCTTCTAATGGAACAACTTCCATGGGGACGACAAACACAAATGGAATTAAATTTAGAGTTCAAGTCATTGCTGCCCATAATACTGTTTCTAAAAGATTTATTAAAAAAAGATTTGGGTATAGTGGTCCTGTCAATATTGAAAATCATGAGGGTTGGGTAAAATATACCACAAATGGTTATGACACTTATAAAAAAGCAAGAGATAACAGAAACAAATTAAATAAGTATGATTTTGATGGTCCTTTTGTGGCTGCGTATAATAATGGAGATAGAATAACTGTTCAGGAAGCGTTGATGATTGCTAATCAGTCTTGGATTCCATAATTGAAATCGTTTAGTTGAACACATTTCTAAGCACTCTGTTTTTATCAAGCAGGGTGTTTTTT
>JALTUD010000022.1 GCA_027047735.1 Flavobacteriales bacterium
TTGAAGTCTCGTTAAAATCAACATTGAAAAGAACCTCGCCACTTGCGTTAATTCCTGCTTTTAAAACAACATTACTTGTAACCACAACCGGTAAAGAACCGATAAAAAACTCAATAGGAGGGAGTGGCTTATCCATTACCGTAACCTCCACTTGGTAATCTTGTGGAAGAGCCGTTTGCCCCACCAATTGAAGATTGGAAATTCGCTCCATTTTGTAGCCTACTTTAATTCTTTTAAGCGTGTAAGGAAACTGCCAATCTGCTTCAATTTTCAAGGTAGGAATCAACGCCAAAGAACCCATTAATTTAACCTGGTCGTTGGTGGTGTAGTTATTTCCGTCGGCATCATACAAAATCTCATTAATCGAAAACGAAATATGATTAGAGCCATTATCGGAATAAGGTTTCTCCCCGTTCAAATCCCCTTGTTCTACGACTTCCGATAAACTTACATCCTCCGTAGCAAACGTATAATTATTATCTTTCAGTACTGCTGTTACTTTTCTCAAATAACCGTAAGGAGCATTGGCATGTATCCCCGAAGCCAATAAACTCCCCACCTGTATATTAGCTAAATCAGCCGTGTTAGCCGAAGCCGAAAACTTGATTTCATTGTCCGAAATACTCATCAATTCATCATTAATTGTTTCGGAAACAATAAAAGTATTAGGGTTTAACCGTATTTCAGTCGGGTCAATACTATTATTATTGGTAGAATCACTTGGCTTTTGTACAGGTTCAGGTGTGGTTTCTTTTTTACAAGAGTCCCACGTCAGCGAAAATCCCAATACAATACCTAAAGCTAAGAATGTCTTTTTCATTTGTCAGAAGAATTGATTAATTGCCTCAAATATAAGAAAATCAAATTGAATAAATGTTGTTTTATATGTTTTTTTGATTTGGGCGTTCCCCTCATTTTCTAAAACAACATATCGCTCTCGCGAAACGTTGTTTTAGAAAATGAGGGTCGGGCTATCACTACTCACTCTTTTTGCTCTCAAAAGGAGGAGGGCAAAAAGGAGTTCAAACATACCGTTCTATCCCTAACGTAAATTTAGTGGAATTTCATTGAACTTAACTATCGAATTTAAGGATTTACGAATATTTTCTTTCATAATCTAACTAAGAGTGTCAAGGTAAAATTGTTCATTAAAATTGTCTGAAGTTAACCTTACTAAACTGTACATAAGTTATAGTGCAATCTGTATTTTAGTAAATTTTTATTCCTAGCAAGTGGACTATCTATTAAAAGGAGTTTTAAAGAAAATATAATTTTTCTCGCTTTCAATTAGATTGTTAATTGTAAACAAGTCTGTTTTAAGGGTGTTTGGTAATCAGTAGTTTACATTTTGTTAAAAAATATTTTTCAGATTTATAAAAGAATTAATTAATGGGAATAATAATTTCTAATTATTAAGATAAAAAAATGCCTTAACCTAGTTGTTCAATGGTTTTATAAAGAAATCAATTATATTTGCATTATGGTAAAATTGAAAATTAAAAATACCGGACCGATAAAGCAAGGATTCGACTCTGATGATGGTTTTATTACTATTAATAAAGTTTCAATATTTATAGGAAGTCAAGGTTCGGGTAAAAGTACTATTGCAAAAATATTTTCGACATTAAGTTGGATAGAAAAAGCTCTTGTAAGAGGGGATTTTAGTACGGAATATTTAACTAGATATAATAGATTCAAAAAGCAGCTGGCATATCAGAATATTGAAAATTACTTATCACATAAATCAGAAATAGAATATATTGGGGAGGCTTATACTATTAAATTTAAGAATAATAAATTAGAAATAAAAAAAACACAAGAAACCAATTATCATTTTCCTAAAATTATGTATATTCCTGCAGAAAGGAATTTTGTTAGTTCCATCGAAAGACCTGATTTAATAAAAAGATTACCGTTGCCTTTATACACGTTTTTAGATGAATATGAAGCTGCAAAAAGAAGTTTTAATGGGAATATCGAATTACCAATCAATAATATAAAATTTGAATATAGGAAACAAAATAAAAAATCTTGGTTGATAGGTTCGGATTATAAAATTGAATTACTTGAAGCATCTAGTGGTTTCCAATCATTTGTTCCTTTATTTTTAGTTACAAAGTATCTTTCACAAATAATTGATAAAAAAGATAGTAAGACTTATCGTGAAATAAGTGTAGAAGAAGAAAGGAAAATTAGACAAGAAATTGATAAAATATTTGAGAACGAAAATATTTCAGGAGATATAAGAAGAGTATTATTAGAAAGGTTGTCTGCAAGATTTAAGTATTCTTGTTTTATAAATATAGTAGAAGAACCTGAACAAAATTTATATCCATCTTCCCAAAAAGAAGTCCTTTTTGACTTGTTAGAGTCAAAAAACAGAAAAAAAGAAAATAAATTGTTAATTACAACTCATAGTCCTTATATCATTAACTATCTAACTTTGGCTATAAAAGGAAATGAAGTCAAAACTAAAATCAAGAATAATTCAGAACTTTTAAATAGATTAAATTCAATTATTCCTTTAACATCAACAATCTCATCAGATGATGTTTCTGTATTTCAATTAGGAAAAAATGGCAGGATAAGAGAATTAGGGAACTACAAAGGGCTACCTTCTGATGATAATTATCTAAATTTATTTTTAGAAGAATCGAATGATTTATTTATTAATTTATTAGAAATTGAAGATTTATGTCAATAGATTACTTTACCAATTGTAAAACTATGTCTTCGATTGAAAAATTTGGTATTTGTGATGAACCACAACCCAATACTAATCCTGCGTATATTGATGAAAATAACCCAGATAAATGGATAGGAATTGTTAATAACCCACTACGGAAAGAAATTCAATTTAATGCAATTGATAATTGTCTGGAAATTATAAGAGAAGATGGAAGTAAAGCTACTAAATGTGATGGTATATTATCTTATGAAAATAGATTAGTTTTTGTTGAACTTAAAGAAAGACATAATAAGAAATGGTTTAATAAAGGACGAAAACAATTAGCTGCTACAATAATTAGATTTAAGCGAGAATATGATATTACACAATTTGTTAGTATTAAAGCATATGTTTGTAATAGCGTTATTCCAAATGTTCATAGAGGTCATTTTTCAAATATTCAGAGATTTTATGATGAAACAGGTTGCATATTACTAGGGAAACGTGAAATTGAAATCGAATAATATCGATGTACAAAACATCATAAAAAGGTTTTATTTTCCTTACCATCTTCATAAAAACCAAAAATTCACTTTCTATTCGCCAATTTCGTTCGCGTTAGGGATAGAAGCGGCATCCTTTTGCCCTCCCTCCTTTTGGAGGGCAAAAGATATAGCGGATAGCCCGACCCTTTTCATTAAAACAAACGTTTCGCGTGAGCGATATGTTTGTTTTAATGAAAAGGGGAACGCCCTAAAAATAGAACCAATGACCGGTAAATTTTCCTTGTGAATATTCTAGGGCAGGGAAAGGAATTTTGATTAAGCCAAAGGGGCGGGTTAGTGCTTTTAATATTGGGTTTTTGATGGTTGTTCGCGTTAAATCAATATCCAGACTAAGATAGTATTGGCGGTAGCGTTGAAATAGAGGTTGTATATTATTCCCTTGATAATAGACAGGGATATCGGGTTCGCCGGAGAGTAAATTTTGAGCTCCGTAGCCCAAAGCTATATTCAGCCATTTAGGGAAAAGGGTTTCTTGCGAGAGAAAAGACGAGGGATTGATGCTAAGCCAAATGGTTTGTCCGTTGTAGTCCTTTAATAGTCGTTCTGTTGGAGTGCTGCCCAAAAGATTGGGTCTGAATTGTGCGTAAGGACTTAGGTGTGCCGATATTTTTAATCGGATGCGTTGTTCTTGCCACGCTAAATCTTGTCCGATAACCAGTCCGGAACCTAGGGCGTCGGCTAAAAAATCGGAAGGGGAAAAACCCCATTGAGCAGATGTTCCGTCAAGAATTTCGACGCCTGTAAGGTAGAAAAGCCCAAGTGTTCCTCCCAACCAAGCTCTTTTAGGAGAAGGTAATCCACTCCATTTCATTGCCTCAATGCCTGCTAATCCGATGTAGTAAGAGGTTGTAATATGTCCGAGTTTGTCCATTTGCAACCACTCGTGACTATCATCGAAGAAATGAAACTTGCTTTTGGGGTAGTTTTTATACCAAATTTCATTTAGCAAAAGAATAGAAGCGGTTGCCGATGTTGCTTCGACAATTAAAATAGTTTTTATTCGTTTGTTATTTAAACTGTCGGATTGTTCAAAAAAAGTTAGGTTTTGAGCTAAATACGAATTGATAAAGCAAATTAATATGGCTACATTTGTAAAACGCATAACCGCAAAAGTAACGAAGATGGTGAGATTATTTCTTTTTATAGCAATACTTTTTATGTTTTCCGCTTGTTCAAAGCAAAAACGTTCTGATAAGAAGGGGGCTAAGATGAAAACTTTTATTAAAGATATTTCGGCTTACGCTAAAAATAAAAATCCTGATTTTATTATTATCCCTCAAAACGGAATAGAGTTGGTGTATAATGATTTTGATGCGGCAAGTGGTGTCGATTTTACTTATTTGGACGCTATTGACGGGGTGGGGATAGAAGAGTTGTTCTACAATGATGGAGTAGTTCAATTAGATGAGCGTTTGGAAACTTTAAAAAGTATAAAGGATAATGTGAAGGTGATGGTTTCTGATTATGTCGGAGATGCAGCCAATATTTCGGATGATTTTGCTAAAAATGATACAGAAGGGTTTATTGCTTATCCGCGTACCCCCGATAATTATAATTATGAGTTTATTACTACGCCTATTCACAACGAAAATGCCGATGATGTGCTTACATTGGCAGATGCCAAAAATTATTTGTATCTTATAGGTTACAATCAGTTTTCGTCAAGGCAGGAAATTATAGACGCAGTTAGTCAAACTAATTTTGATGTGGTTTTAATAGATTTGTTTTTTGATGTAAATGAACCGTTTACAAAAGCGGAAATAGAATCGCTAAAGACAAAAGCGAATGGCGGAAAGCGAAAAATTATTTCGTACATCAATATTGGTGCAGCTGAAAATTATCGATATTATTGGAAAGATAAGTGGAAATTACATCATCCCAATTGGTTGAAAAAACCTTATGATGGTTATAAAGATGAAATTTGGGTGAAGTTTTGGAAAAAGCCATGGAAAAAGATTATTTATTTGGATGATAATGCCTATATAGATAGAATCATTGATGCCGGTTTTGATGGGGCTTATTTGGATAATATCGAAGCATATTATTTTTTATATTTTGATTAAATGGATTTTACAAGAGCAAAAGAATATATTACCGAAAGGTTGGTAAAGGAGTTATCCGAAGAATTGTTTTATCACGGAGCTCATCATACGTTTGCTGTTGTAAAAGCTACAAAAAGCTATGCGGAAAAAGAAGGTGTTCCTCCCGAGGACTACTATTTATTGTTAACGGCGGCTTATTTTCATGATAGTGGTTTTTTGTACCAATATAGAAGTAATGAACCTTTTGCCGTGCAATTGATAGAAAAGGTATTGCCGGAATTTGATTATACTGAAGAAGAAATTTCAAAGATTAGTTCCATCATACTTGCCACTCAATCGGATGTAGAACCACAAAATTTGTTGGAAAAAATAATGTGTGATGCCGATCACGACTATATAGGTACGGAAGATTATCATACGATAGCACAGACGTTAAGAAAAGAATTGCAACATAGAGGTGTTGAATATACTGATTTAGAGTGGGTGAAATTGCAACATAATTATTTAACGAACCGTCATCGATATTACACAGAAACGGCACTACGAGAAAGACAACCGCAGAAAGAAAAAATCATTCGAGAATTGGAAGAGTCTATGCAGGTCATAGAGAATTAGATTAGGAAATGTTGTAGCTGTTTCAAAGTCTAATTTAGATATGCTTTACTTCTGAAAATATTCCTTACATTCGTGCTTCAAAAGAGTTAATACGGATGCCGTTATAAGACAAAGTATTGACTAATACGATAAAGTTATAAAGTCATGAGTATAAATTTTGCAACCAACAATACAGTAGAAATAACCATAGAAGATTTAACGATAGAAAAAGTTGAGGAAATTCTAACCTTTGGTTATCGTTTGAAATTAAGTGAAGTAGCCAAACACCGCATCCAAAAATGTAGAGATTATTTGGATAAAAAGATGGCGGATGAAGATAAGGTGTTTTATGGGATTAATACCGGTTTCGGCTCTCTTTGCAATACAGTTGTTTCCAATGATGAACTATCTCAATTGCAAGAAAATTTAGTAAAGTCGCATGCTTGCGGTATGGGGAAGGAATCTTCTACAACTATTGTCAAATTAATGTTGCTGTTAAAAATACAAGGGTTGTCCTACGGACATTCGGGTGTTTCAATAGAAACAGTTCAGCGACTTATTGATTTTTACAATAATGATATTTTTCCGGTAGTTTACGAACAAGGTTCGTTAGGAGCTTCGGGAGATTTATCACCATTGGCTCATATGTCTTTGGCGTTGTTGGGGTTAGGAGAAGTTATTCATAAAGGCAAGAGAACAACCGCCGCTAAAGTATTAAAGGAATACAATTGGAAACCTATTGTGTTGCAGTCTAAGGAAGGTTTAGCCTTGTTGAACGGAACTCAATTTATGAGTGCACACGGTGTTTGGGCTCTTATCAAAGCCAAACAGTTATTCAAAATGAGTAATTTGGTAGCTTCTGTTTCTATTGATGCCTACGATGGAAGAATACAGCCATTTTTAGATAATGTTCATATTGTAAGAAATCATAAAGGACAACTTTATGTAGCTAGAGCAGTTCGTGAATATTTAGAAGGAAGTGAAATTATTACACGCCACAAGGTAAATGTTCAAGACCCTTATTCATTTCGTTGTATCCCACAAGTTCACGGAGCAACAAAAGACGCAATGGATTATGTAACTACGGTAATAGAAACCGAAATCAACTCAGTTACCGATAATCCAACGATTTTTCCGGATGAAGATTTAGTGGTTTCTGCCGGTAATTTTCATGGACAACCTTTAGCTTTGGTTTTAGACCATTTGACAATAGCCATTGCCGAATTGGCAAGTATTGCCGAGCGTCGAACTGTAAAATTGATTTCAGGGACGAGGGATTTGCCTCCTTTTTTGGTAGCCAATCCGGGGCTAAACAGTGGCTTTATGATTCCTCAATATACAGCAGCGTCGATTGTTAGTAAAAACAAACAATTATGTTCGCCTTGCAGTGTCGATACGATTGATTCGTCAAATGGACAAGAAGACCATGTAAGTATGGGAGCAAACGCAGCAACTAAATTATTGGAGGTTATCACCAATGTAGAATCGGTTATCGCTATTGAGTTGTTTACCGGAGCACAAGCACTCGAATTTAGACGACCGCTTAAATCTTCGATAATTATCGAACAAATGTTAAAACAATATCGAAAAGAAGTATCGTTTATTACCAATGATATCGTTATGCAAACAGAAATGCAAAAAACTGCTGACTTTATTAGAAAATATAAAATCGTTTAAGTCCAATGTCAATAGGAGAATACTTAATAGCCGCTTTTGTTTTTTTGATGTTGGGAGCCTTTGTGTATATTGGAGTTAAATTATTCCGCTATAACCAAAAAGAACGTGAAGAAATTGCTAAACGTAACGAACAAAGAAAAAGAGAAGCGGGAATAAACTAGAAAACTAAGCTTATAAAATCAAATAAAACGTTTCAATATGTTTGGAAATGCAGATATGGGAGAAATGATGGCAAAATTGCAAGAAATGCAACAAGCTGTAGAAGCTTCTAAAAAGAAATTGGAAAACATCCACGTGCAAGGAAAAACGCCCGATGGTAAAATCCGTTTCGTAATGGATGGAAACCGAAAATTAAGAGAAGTCAGTATCATTGATGTGTCTATTCTAGCAGAAGAAAATAAAGAAGAAATAGAAGATATGCTGGTTGTAGCTTTTAACAGAGCACTGCAAGAGGCCGAGTTGGTCAATGAAGAAGAAATGAAAAACTCAGCTTCGGGAATGTTACCGGGAATGGGGTAGAACTTCCCAAAAGTTATGTGGCTATCTTTATTCTATCTGATTCTTTCTTTTGTTATTTTAAACCGATGGTCGTTTTTTAAAAAAGCTGGTCTTTCACTAACATGGCTAAACGGTCTTTGGACAATTAAAATAATAGCCGGAATAGCGGTCTATTGGATTTATACCCACTTTTACACAGTAAGAAGTGAAGCCGATATTTTCCGATACTTTGATGATAGTGCGGTTGTCTATAATTCCTTTTGGAAAAATCCATCTGATTTTTTTAAGTTAATGACGGGTACTGCACCCGATAATACTTATTTTTTCGAGGAATATTATGTAAATATGAATAATTGGGTAAACGATAGTCGCCCTTTTATATATGGAGATTCAAGGCTGATGATTCGAATGAATGCACTGCTTCGGTTCATCTCCTTTGGGAATTTCTTTGTACACAGTTTAATCTTTAGTTTTTTAGCCTATATCGGTCTGTTATTGATTTACGAGGCGAGTTTACCATTGTTTCAAAAAAGAAAATACTTTCCGGCTTTCGTTATATTCTGTTTGCCTTCCGTGTTATTTTGGACGTCTAGCCTACTTAAAGAAAGTCTATTGGTATTCTTTTTAGGAATAGTCTATAAAAATACATTTCGTTCAGAAAAGAAGACAACGGGAATATATTATATCGCTCTTTCCTTATTAGGGATACTCTTCCTAAAGTTTTATGTTTTCGTAGCCTTATCGTTGCCACTTATTGCAGTATTTATATCAAGATACACCAAGAAGGCATCACCAATAACCATAAATTTATTAGTGATAATAAGCGGATTTATTATTTTCTTATCCATTCCCCAATTTTCAAAAGTCCTCGTACAAAAGCAACATGATTTTCTAGTCTATAATTCCAATGCCAGCAGTTATTTTGATATTCCCCTACTTGAAAACGACCCGATAAGTATAGTAAAAAACATTCCCGTAGCCCTATTCAATTCCCTAACTCGTCCCTTTCCCTCGTCAAAATTATCGTTAATGGGAATCCCTGCAGTCATTGAAAATATACTATTGATATTAGCATTACTATTAGCATCGCCAAAAATTTTAAAACCCAAAAATTGGACACCAAACAGCAAACAAAGTCAACTCTTATTTATATTAACTTACACCCTAATCCTGCTCGCTGTAATAGGATTAACAACCCCCGTAGCAGGAGCCTTAGTTCGGTATAAAGTGGCAATTTTACCTTTTTTAAGTGTGTTCATTCTATACTTCATTGAAAAAAGATAAGTAAAATAATTTGGGCGTTCCCATTACAGCATAAAAAAGCAGTTTCGTTGCACTACACCACTTTTAACGCTGCAATGGTCGGGCTATCACTACTCACTCTTTTTGCCCTCAAAAGGAGGAGGGCAAAAAGGAGTTCAAACACGCCGTTCTATCCCTAACGCAGTTGAGGTAAGTGCAAAGAAAATGGA
>JALTUD010000023.1 GCA_027047735.1 Flavobacteriales bacterium
GTGTAGCATAATCTTCGGTGTTTTTCCAGAGGTAAATTCCGAGTAGATTTGAGTTGTATAAGGGCATTGTTTTATTGGTTTGTTAAGTTTTCACTTCTTGATTTTAAATAACGAAAGGTATTAAACTTATACCCCGTTATTTGAATCGTATAATGTAACCCTGCTTTAAGTAATGTTTCTTGTAGTTTTTCTAATGGAACGTGCGAGGTCATTTCAATATCAACAGTTTGCTCTTTTAAATTGGCTACAACTTTTGTAATTTCTTTAAGGTTACCCAAAGCAGATTCTACATTTGTTTTGCAACCCGTACAGGTCATTCCTGATATTTTATAGCTGTGTTTCATGATTTATCTTTTTTAAAGGGTCTAATAATTAAACGATTGCTTTTTTCATATGTCAAATAACTCATAACCCAATTTATACCAACGAGTAATTTATTACGAAAACCACTAATTGACATTAAATGCACAAACGACCATAGCAACCAAGCAAAATATCCGCCAAATTTGAGGCGTCCTAAATCGGCAACTGCTCTTCGTTTTCCAACAGTTGCTAACGATCCTTTATCTTTATAGTGAAAAGGTTTAAGTTTCCTATTGTTTATCTTATTCAGGATATTAATTGCTAAAACTTTACCTTCTTGAATTGCCGGCTGAGCTACCTGTGGGTGTCCATTTGGTGTTTTATCTGTAATTATAGCAGCAATATCTCCTAATGCAAAAACATTTTCTAATCCTTCTACTTGCAAGTATTCATTAGTCTTTAATCGGTGGCCTCTAACGAAATGCTTTTCGTCAATTCCTTTGGGTGTTTGTCCTTTAACACCTGCTGTCCAAATCATATTATTAGCAAGTAATTTCTTTCCTGTTTTTGTCGTTGCTATTGTGCCGTCATAATCAACGACAATCTCATTAAGTAATACTTCCACTTTTAATTCTTTTAAATATTGCAAGGTTTTACTTGATGCTTTGTTTGACATAGCTGAAATCAGATTCCCCGACCCCTCTACCAAATATATTTTCATACTAGAAGACGGGTATTCAGGATAATCTTTGGGTAAAACATATTTACGAAATTCAGCTAAAGCACCAGCCATCTCAACGCCTGCAGGCCCACCACCAACAATAACAAAATTAATGAGTGCTTCACGTTCTTTTTCATCACAAATTATAGTAGCTTGTTCCAAATTCTGAAGCATTTGATGGCGTATATTCAATGAATCGCTAATCGTTTTCATTCCTAAACTATTTTCTTCTATTTTTTTATTTCCAAAGAAATTAGTTGTGGTACCTGTCGCAATAACAAGAAAATCATAAACAATTGACCCTTTGTTTGTTTGAATCTTTTGATTTTTTGTGTCAATTTCTTCTACTTCAGCCATTCTAAAAACTACATTTTTGTATCCCGAAATTTGTTTTCGGTATGGAAAGGCTATACTATCTGGTTCTAACCCGCTCGTAGCAACTTGATAAAGTAAAGGTTGAAATTGATGGAAGTTGTTTTTATCAATCAAAACAACTTGAACATTCTTGTTTTTTAAATTTTCGGTTAATGATAACCCGGCAAAACCACCGCCAATTATCACGACTCTTGGAAATTTGGATGTAGGCAAACAAAATTCACTACGTACACTTGTGTTTCTCTTATCAATCATTTTATAGTCTTTTATTGAGTAAAAATATACTCATGTTATTATATATTGTTCTATCGTTTTTTCCTGTGTTTTGGAGGGTAATTAGCTGATAATGGAGTTTTTGATGGTTAAATAACCTGCAATAAAAGATAAAATCTTTAATTCGTGGGTTTTTTATTTTTCATAATGAATATATTCATTAATCAAACTTTTCACTTGGTTTATCAGAACAGCTTCTTTATCTTCTACTAATTCAACCCCTTCTGTTATTACTTTTTTATACAGCGATCACATACCATGTTTTTTACTGCGATTCTAAAGGAGTTTTGCTTCATCTTAGTTTTATCTAATTAATCATCTCACATAAGTATAAATCAAAATTTCCGTAGCTCCATATCCATACTTCCTGTAATTGGCATCGTGATATTCCATTGAAGGGTAATGATAGTTAAGTTCCTTTCTGATTTCTGCTTTCAAAACACCTTCGCCAACACCGTGAATTACGATTAGTTTTCGCACTTTTTTACGAATAGCCACGTTCAATTCCCGTTTAAAATTAGCCATCTGCACGTTTAGAATTTGGGCGTTTCCCATACCTTTATGCGTATCAATTAAGTTCTCGATATGCAAATCCACCTCAATTTCATCAGGGCTTTCTATTCTGTCCTTGCTTCTTGTTCTTCGATAAAATTCCTCCTGTTTTTTCTGTTTATCCTCGCCGGCAATCTTATCTCTCACCGCTAAATTATGCTCTATCCCTTGCAGTTTATAATCCTTTTCTGAGCGATTATCTAAAACCAAATTCTCCTCTCTGTATTCCACATCAAAACCATCTTCATTTTCCACTAGATAACGACTACTCTTCAATACTTCAACAATCACACCTCCGCCAACTTCGTCCATAAATTTAATTTTATCTCCAATTTTAAACTTTGTCATAGTAATTTGTATTATTATTTGGGCGTTCCCTTTCAAGAATAAAAAACATACCGTTGCACTATATGTTTTTCACTCTTGAAAGGTCGGGCTATCACTACTCACTCTTTTGTGTTGCATAGGTGCAACAACACAAAAGGAGTTCAAACATACCGTTCTATCCCTAACGCAGTTGAGATAAGTGCAAAGAAAATGGAATTTAGTATTCTTAGACGATGAATATTTTCTTTGCTTATGCTCAAAACAACAAACTTTAAGAATTTTTGAATCTTTCTTTTTTCCAATACTGTTGTTGTAAAATTTTGTAGTAACTCGTTACAACAAAAATTTTACGCCTAAGTCTTGAAAAAAATAAATTCT
>JALTUD010000024.1 GCA_027047735.1 Flavobacteriales bacterium
GCCAATATTCCTGCATGAACCATGGTGAATTTCTTGTCGAGGTTGGGGTGTATCTCTTTGAAATCATCCTCGTCATAACCGTAGTAAATAACGCCTGTATTTTTTGCTCCTAACTCTTCTAAGCCTTTGCTGAACGACGGACTGGCTGAGACAACTTTTCTTGCTGTTTTTAGTGCTTTTTGTTCTAATCTTTTATGCTTTTTATCTGCCCACTTAGTAAAATTAAATTTTTGATAATAATCTACTTGTGTCCACGGGTCTTGATAATCGGATAGCCATGGAATATTGAATTTTTCGGCAATTCGTTGTGCTATAAACGTATTGGTATGAGGGGGGCCGTCGGAAAAAATAGCATCGACTTTATTTTCTTGTAAATACTTGCTTAATTTATGAACTGAAGGACGAATCCAAAGTGCTTTGGCATCGGGGATAAAGAAATTTGCCCGCACCCAAATACCTAATCGAACAAACCAACTTTTTTTGCCCGCACTAAAGACTACATTATTAATTGATTGTCCGTCTTTTTTTGCAATTTTCTTAAATATTCCTTCTAATTCAAACCCTTTTTGTTTTATGATTTCTATGCCTTTGGGTATATCCTTTTCGTTGGTATAATCAACATAGGTGTAATACGGATTTTCGGCTGTAAAAATAATGGGTTCCCAACCAAAATCACGAAGATATTTAGCGATTTTAAGACACCTCAACACCACTATTCCACCTGCAGGTGGCCAATAATACGTAATGATTAGTACCTTTTTTCTTTTCATTCGTTCTCTTCGTTTGTTGAAACAGCATTATTTTTCAACTCGCTAATAATTGCGTAGATAAAAATAATCAACAGCAATACAAAAACAATAGGCGACACCACAGAGGCTATTTCAAATGATTTTAATTGATACTTAAACTCAATGGTGTGTTTACCGGCAGGAACGACCAATCCCCGAAGCACATAATCAGCTCTGAACTGTTCGGCCGGTTTTCCGTCGATAAAGGCTTTCCACCCCAAATCATAATATATTTCCGAAAAAACAACAATTTGTTCGGTTTTAGAATTATATTCATACACCAAATGATTAGGTGCATAACTCACTAGTTTGATTGTAGCTGTTCGGTCTCTGTTCGGAATACTATCTTTCACAATTGATTGGAAACGCTTATCAACTATTGCCGTCTTAGCAGGATTAAACCCGTTTTCTTCTTTCAAAGCAGATATTTCTTCATTGGCGTTTTCAACAATTTTTACGTTATCGACAAACCAAGCGTTTCCGAGAGCTGTTGGTCGAGCTTGTGCCAAGGTATTACTTTGCTCACGTGTATTTTTATCATAATCGTACTGAACTATGTATTTTGTATTCAGCATATCCAACACCTTTTGGTTGTTTTTGCTTATTGCCGAGTCTATCAATTCTTGATACCTTTTCATTTTTGCTCCATGGTAACCGCCTATTGATTTAAAGAAATAACTTGTTCTTGACTCGTTAAACGGATTATTTACCGTAAACACTCTGAAATCGGTATATTTATTCAATACTTTAAATTTGATGGCATCGGCTTGTCTAGGGTCTAAACCATCTTCGCTTTGTTCATTGGCAACTCTCAATAAAGAATCCATTTCCGCCAAAGCTTTGGGGTTATTAGCCAATTCTTGTTGCAATATCATATAATCACCGTCAAAAGCCCGGTAAGGCATATCATTTTCGATTTGCTCTACCCAAAAACGACCTCCGTTGTCATAATCTTCGTTATTCACATAACCTTTATTGATTGACCACATATCAACGATAACCAAAATACCAAGAGAAGCTGTAAGGATAACTGTATTTAATTTTTCTTTCAAATACAAATAGATAACACCTACGGATAAAAGCAAAAAGATTAACCCGCGGAAAATATCCGAACGGAAAATTGAAATTCGTACTTCTTTCAGGAATGGATAATACTCGTTATTATAAAACGACATGATTTGCATTTGCTGTTGCGGATCCATTCCCGGCTGTACTTTATTCAGGTAATCTACCGTGAGTTTCCCTTGTCCTTCGGGAAAGAAACTAAAGAGCGAATCGGGCATAAGAGCCATTACAATAAGCAAGAGTACAAAACCTCCCGTTATATAGTAAAATCCTTTTATGTTATTGAGTACTTTTTCTCTGTTTTTTATCAAATAATTTAAAAACAAAATTCCCAAAAGCGGTAACACCAATTCAGCCACAACCAAAATCATACTCGGTGAACGGAATTTATTGTATCCTGGAACATAATCCAAGAAAATATCGGTAAGCCACATCATATTTCTTCCCCACGAAAGCATAATAGTCAGTACCATTACACCAAACAAAAACCATTTGGTTCTGTCTTCCAAATAGTACATTGCTAATAAAAACAAGTAAACAATCACTATTCCCGCATATACATTTCCTGAGGTAAAACCTTGATCGCCCCAATAAGAAGTTTCATTTGGAATTTGATTAAAAACCTGTTGTTTAACGGCAGGATTTAATCCATCTGAAAGAGCTTCTAAAGACTCTTCGGAAACCTTATCGGGGTGCAACATAGACAAAGGTGCACTAGCTCCTCCTTTGACATAGGGTAACATCAAACTGAAAGTTTCTCCTGTTCCATAACTCCAAGCTGTTATATAATCTTTATCTAAACCGGTTGTGTGATTATCGCCTTTTAAGGTTAGTTCACTTTTCCCACGAGTAGAATAAGGACCATATTCATAAGCTCCCCAAAGACTGCCTAAAGATGTAGCAATGGAAAGCAATAAAAATCCGGCTAAAACAGCTGAAGTTTTAAAAAACTCCGGCAATTGTTTGTTTATCCATTGACGAACAAACTCGCTT
Organism: Flavobacteriales bacterium; assembly: GCA_027047735.1. Classification (GTDB taxonomy): domain Bacteria; phylum Bacteroidota; class Bacteroidia; order Flavobacteriales_D; family Parvicellaceae; genus S010-51. The sequence continues at coordinate 2,847 of JALTUD010000024.1, forward strand.
AACACAAAGGCTAATATCAGCATCACCATATAATAGGTTATCTGTAAGTGAGTAGCTAGTATTTCCAATGCCATAAAG